>CAZPMV010000097.1:0-6070 GCA_964587335.1 uncultured Anaerolineales bacterium | reverse complement strand
TGACATGAAGGATTTGACAAGGAAACCGGTGTTGTGTACAATGGATACATAATAGGAGTATTGATGGAGAGTGTGTATGACTGGTACAGTTCGGGTTTCCTTAGTCTTTCCCCAGCAATTGTGGGAAGAGGTCAAACGAGTCATCCCTGCCGGGAAGCGCTCACGAGTGGTCAGTGAGGCTACGGCGCAGGAACTCCGGCGGCGACGGCGCTTGGAGAGCATCGAACGGCTACAGGCACTCCAGAAGGAGTTCCGGCAGAAGTATGGTGAGATGCCCAGTAGCGTCGAGGACATCCGCCAGATGCGGGAGGAGCGAGATGCCGAGATCACCCGCCTGCGTTGACGCCAACATCGTCGTCGGGCTCGTGACCACCGAAGCTCAGAGCGAGAGAGCCTTGACCCTGTGGGCCGAATGGATGAGCGATAATACTAGGGTGATCGCCCCGACTTTGCTTCGTTATGAGATAACCTCGGCTCTGCGACGCAAGGCATTGCAGGGTGTGATGTCTGCCCAAGACGCCCGACGTGCCTTGGAGGAAGCTCTATCCCTGGATATCGAGTTGCTCGATCCCCCCAGTGTCTCCCTTCACGCCTTCGACCTGGCTGAGCGTTTCAACCGCCCTGCCGCCTATGATGCCCACTATTTGGCTCTGACGGAGATGTTGGGGGCGGAGTTCTGGACGGCTGATGAGAGGCTCCATGACGCCGTCAGGGAACACTTCCCCCGCATCCGTTGGCTTGGGGATTACCAGTGAGTTGGTCACGTGGTCGGTTGGTCTTGGTGGTCGTGTGGTCGTTTGGTCTTGGTGGTCGCGTGGTCAGCCCGACTACGCAGCCACCTGACTATGCGACTATCCGATCACACGACTGCACGACTACCCGACCACCCGACTACCTGACCAAGTGACCACGCGACTAATTGGCTACGACGTTAACCAGCTTGCCGGCAGCGAAGATCACTTTGCGCACGGTCTTGCCGGCGATGTGCTTTTGCACCCGCGGGCTGGCCAGCGCCAACGCCTTGGCCGTGGCCTCGTCAATCCCCGCCGCCACCTGGAAACGATCACGCACCTTGCCGTTCACCTGCACCACTAGCGTGATGATCTCTTCCTTTGCCAGATCAGCGTCCCATTCGGGCCACGATTGCAGGTGCACGCTGGGGCCAGGGCACCGCCGTTGCCACATTTCCTCAGCGATGTGCGGCATGGAGGGCGCCATCAGCAGCACCAAGTTGTCCACCGCCTCGTCCCAGGCCTCCGTGCCGAATACCTCCGTCTCCCTGGCTTTCATCAGGTAATTGTTGAATCCCATCAAGGCGGCGATCATGGTATTGAACTTGAAGGCCTCGATGTCCTCAGTGACCTTCTTGATGGTCTGATGCGTCTGCCGCCGAAGGTCGGCGATTCCTTTCTTCTCAGCAGGCTCGCCAGTTCGCTGACTTGCTGATTCCTCCACCACCACACTCCACACACGGTGCAGGAAGCGACGCACTCCCTCAATCCCCTGAGGATTCCATGGTCCGCCTTCCTCCCACGGCCCGATGAACATCAGGTAAGCCCGTACGGCGTCCGCACCGTACCTGCTCACCAAGTTGTCAGGGGCGATGACATTGCTGCCGCTGCTCTTGGACATCTTCTCGCCGTCCTCGCCCAGGATCATCCCCTGGTTGAACAGCCGCTTCATTGGCTCGTCGAAGTCCACTAGCCCCATGTCCCGCAGTACCTTGGTGAAGAAGCGGGTGTAGAGCAGATGCATGGTGGCATGTTCGATGCCGCCGGTGTACTGATCCACCGGCAGCCAGTATCTGCCCGCGTCGGGATCCCAAGGCGTGTCGTCTGGTCCGATCTTCTGGCCCGCCTTCCAGTAGGGACTCACGTAGGCATAGTGATACCAGGACGAGCACATGAAGGTGTCCATGGTGTCCGTTTCCCGCTCGGCGTCTCCGCCGCACTGGGGGCACGGGACGTAGCGGAAGCCTTCGTGCAGTTTCAGAGGGCTTTCGCCGGTGGGCAGGAACTCTGCATCCTCTGGCAGCAGCACCGGCAGGTCTTCGTAGGGTACGGGAACGATGCCACACTCCGGGCAGTGGATCATGGGGATAGGTGCGCCCCAGTAGCGCTGGCGGCTGATGAGCCAGTCCCGTAGCCGATAGTTGACGGCGAACTTGCCCGTGCCCTGCTCCTCCAGCCATTCTGTTACTTTCTGCACCGCCACATCGCCCGGCGTGCCGCTGAACTCGTTCGAGTGGATCATTGTGCCGTAGGCATCGTGGTACAGCAGGTTGCGATAGAACTCCTGGCCGTACGCCATCTCCATGACTGTGTGCTTGTCGCCAACCGCAGACTCCAGCGCTTGGCAGCGGGCCAGGATGACTTCCTCGTCCCTTACGCCGAAGGGCAGGACCGCGTCCTCGAACGTATCTTCGAAGATGAAGGCCCAGCGAGCGCCCACCACCTCCGTCCAGCTATCGGGCCGGATGTGCGCTTGCGCCAGGGGAATGTAGCGATCCGCCTGATCGCCGCTCATCGTCACATACAGCGCGCCATCCCGCTCTTCGAAGGGGATGCCCGCTTCCGCCAGCGCCGCGGCGAAACCCTCTCGCATCGTGCCGGCCTTGACGAAGCTCTTGGCCACGTCCTGCGGTGGGGCGATGACGGGAATGATGGGCAGGCCGAACTTCAGGGCGAATTCGAAGTCTCGCTTGTCGTGGCCGGGCACGGCCATGATGGCCCCCGTGCCGTAGGTCATCAGCACGTAGTCGGCGATCCAGATGGGGATGCGCTCACCGTTGACGGGATTGATGGCGCAACCGCCGATGAAGACACCCGTCTTCTCCTTGTCCACGGCGGTGCGGGCGATCTCATCCAAACGCGCTGCCTGGGCCTGGTACGCTTCAACCGCCTCCCGGCACTCCTCGCTGGTCAGCTTGGCTACCAGGGGGTGCTCAGGGGACAGCACCATGAAGGTCGCCCCCCACAGCGTGTCGGGACGGGTGGTGAAGACGGGGATGTCGTCTCCCTCCTCCGATGTGAAGACCACCTCCGCCCCCTCGCTGCGGCCGATCCAGTTGGTCTGCATGATCCGCACTGGCTGCGGCCAGTCGATCTGAGAGAAGTCCAACAGTTCATCGGCGTACTTGGTGATGCGGAACTTCCAGTGCGGGACGTTCTTCTTGATCACTGGCGTCTTGCAGCGCTCGCAGTGACGGTCTTCGCCCCACACCTGCTCCCGCGCCAGGACCGTATCGCACTGTGGGCAGAAGTCCACCATAGCGGTATCCCAGTAGGCCAACCCCATCTCGTAGAACTTCAGGAAGAACCACTGTGTCCATTTGTAGTACTCGGGCAGGCAGGTGATCGCCTCGTGATCCCAGGCCCACATGGCGCCCATCGAGCGGATCTGGCGGCGCATGTTCTCGATGTTGGACATCGTCCAGATATAGGGGTGAATGTCCCGTTTGATAGCCGCGTTCTCGGCAGGCAACCCGAAGGCATCGAAGCCGATGGGAAAGAAGACGTTGTAGCCCCGCATCCGCTTGTAGCGGGCTGTGGCATCCGAAGGGGCCATCGGGTACCAGTGGCCCACGTGCACGTCGCCGGACGTGTAGGGGAGCATGGTCAGCAAGTACCACTTGGGCTTGTCGGGGTCTTGCCGCGCGATGTACAGCCCGTCGGCTTCCCACTGTTTCTGCCATTTGGGCTCGATTTCCTGGGGAACGTATTTGTCAGCCATGATGCACCTCTCTTCTTCTCCTCTGGAGACGACTCATGCTCTCCTCACCCTGGCTCCGCCGGGACTCAGGATCACGAGAGCGTCAGGTAACTCGTCTGTGTGTGCTTCAACGTAGGAGCAAACGGTTCGCGGCTCACTCTCCTCCCCGATAATCCTCACGCGGCGGGCTGAAGCAGTCAATGACCACGCACTCGCTCAGGAAGCGAGCGCCATGCGGTACGCCGCCGGGGATAGTGTAGCTATCGCCGGGGCCGCAGCGCGCCGTGTTGCTCCCGATGGTTAGTTCCACTTGGCCAGAGACGACGTAGCCGATCTGCTCGTGCGGATGTGTGTGGAGCGGCACTTCCACGCCAGGCCGGGCGCGGAATTCGGCGACCATCGTCCGTTCGCCGCAGCCCAGCGTGCGGCGATCTAGCCCCGGCAGCATCTCCACCGGCTCCACATCCGCCCAGCGGACGAAGGACTCGATACCTGAATTCTGAGATGCGGTCATTGGTCACTCCAATAGTTGCATTCTTGACGAAAGAAGCCCCCTCGTCAGGGACGAAGGGGCCTCCGTGGTACCACCCTGATTGGCAGATGACGCGCAGGTTCACACCATTCGCTGTCATCCACCCACTCGTTCGCTGTAACGGGCTTACCCGAACTGACCTGCTGCGGAAAGCCATTGGCCATCAGTCATATGCTACCAGCTATCCGCCATCAGCCAGTTGGCTCCTGGGCGAGTTTGGCCTTGGGGCGGGCTCCGTTCTCCGCCATGCGGGGCTTCCACCTGGTCTTTCCCCGCTCGCTGGGGAGCTGGCCTACTACTCCCGATCATCGCTTTTCGATTATGAAGGTGGAGCCGGCGGGATTCGAACCCGCGACCTCCTGAATGCCATTCAGGCGCGCTCCCAACTGCGCTACGGCCCCACGCAGACTATTCACGTACTTCCCTAGCTGAGCTGTTCCCAGTGGTGGAGCTGAGGGGACTCGAACCCCTGACCTCATCAGTGCGATTGATGCGCTCTCCCAACTGAGCTACAGCCCCAAGAGCGATTTCAGTATAGCCAGAATGGGAAGATTGTCAAATCCCGCAGTGACACCCACAGACCTGATGGAGGTGAGCACTCCCCGCTTCGCTATGCAAGGCCAGACTCCGTCTTTGACAGAATCCGAGAAGTATGCTAAAAGATGACGCAATGTTGTCATCGGTATATCCACCTTCCAAAGGGGCAGAATCGGGCCTTCGCCCTGTGCACTTTAGGAGACCAGAGCTGACAATTCCCTGATCAGGAGGTAGTCTGATGGGCACGAGGAATCAGACGTCGCCACGAGAGATGCTGGAAGACGAACGGCAGCAGGTACTGGCTCGATTGCAGGGTCTGCGCGAAGCTGTTCAAGTCGAAGTAGATACTGATCCAGAAGAAGGTGACCCCGAGGTCTACCAGCGGGAGAAGAACCTCGCATTGATCGCCGCGCTTGAGGGTGAGATGCTCTCCATAGAGAGCGCGTTGCGCGCCATCAAGCGCGGAACGTACGGCATCTGCGAACGGTGCGGGGAGCCCATTCCTCCCGAGCGGCTGGAGGTGCGACCTGAAGCTACGCTCTGCGTCAAATGCCAGGCCGATGTGGAACGTCTCTTGCGCCGGGGTATCGTGCGTCCCAGAACAGGCCGAAGGTAGCACGGGACCCAAAAAACGGCAGCACATGAGGGGCATGGCAAGTATACGCACTGACAAACCCAATCTGGAGGAACTCGGAAGCGACAGAAGGGAGGACATGGGGACCTGCGATGTACTGGGGGTCGTCGCCCCCTTTTTCGTGTGTTGACGTCATCCATTATCATGGAGGGAGTATCATGAAACAGGTACACGTTTCCAATCACCCGCTGATCCGACATAAGCTGACCCTACTGCGGGACAAGGACACCGATCACAAGCAGTTCCGCGAGCTGATCCGCGAGATCGCCGTCTTGCTGGCCTATGAAGCCACCGCCGATCTGGGCCTGGAAGAGGCCAGTGTCAGCACCCCCATGGGCGCGGCCGAGGGGCACCGGCTGACGGAAAACATCGGGCTGATTCCCGTGCTACGGTCTGGCCTGGGCATGGTAGAAGGCTTTTGGGAGATGATGCCCGGTGCGCAGGTGTGGCACATCGGGCTGTATCGGGACGAGCGCACGCTGTGCCCCGTAGAATACTACAACAAGCTGCCCGTGCACCCCACCGTGCAAGTATGCCTGATCCTCGATCCCATGCTGGCCACCGGCGGTTCGGCGGTGGCGACAGTGGATGTCCTCAAGAGATGGGGGGCAAGGCGCATCAAGTTCGTGGGCGTCATCGCCGCTCCCGAGGGGATC
>CAZPMV010000096.1:9370-10690 GCA_964587335.1 uncultured Anaerolineales bacterium | reverse complement strand
TGAACCAGACGGTTTCCTTTCCAGGTGTACCGTCCTGGCTGGTCCACTTGCGGGAGGTGGCCACGCTGAGGTTGGTCACCGGGACGCCATCTTGGGTGTAGCGCATTTCCGGATCCCGGCCGAGGTATCCCACAATGATGATCTTCTGATACATGAGCACAACTCCTTTCCTTGACTTGATGCGGCCTCTCCAGAGACCGCGTGCCGAACATCAACCACGTCCCATGATACCGCAAAAGCCTGAATCTGTCAAATGCTGGAACAAACGTTCTAACCAGGCCAGTCCTGCACTACCGTCAACGCATCCGAATCGCGGCTGGTGATGTAGATGCGGTCGCGGACGGTGTCCACGGCGATCCCCTCCTCCGCCCCTATCGGCAGCGGCAACGTGGTGAGCAGGCTATCGTCTGCCGTGCGCCGCACCTGCACGTCGTCCTGACCGACCACGAAGAGATGTCCCGTGTTAGGATTAACCCCCAGCATGTAGGGCTCGCGGCCCACATCGAAAGTGTTTACGATGGTATTGGTGTCCACGTCCACCACGGTTATGCTGTGATGAGATCCACGGTTGCCCACGTACAGCAGGCGCGTGGAGGGGTCGAAGGAGATGCCGTACGGTTCGGGCACGCCGGGGAGGTGGTTCCAGCGCGTGCCGTAGCGGAGATGGCTCACCGCATCGTCGCCGTGCAGGCTCAGGTAGGCGAAGCTCTGCGCGGCGTCCACGGCGAAGTGCGAGGGCTCCGCTCCTACCAGTGGTTCCGTATGGTCCAACGTTGCCGTACTAGCGTCGATCACCGACACGTTGCCATCGTTGAAATTGGCCACGTACACCAGGTCATCCACAACAGCCACGCCATTGGGCATGGAACCCACAGCCAGGTGGCTCACCACGCTGCCTGATGTCGGATCCACCACGGAGACGTTATCGCTGTTGCGGTTGGCGATGTAGACGCGATCGGTCCCGGGATGATAGGCCACGCCGTTAGGGCCTTGCACTCCCGTTCCCAGGTCAATGGTCGCTGTCACCGTCAGGCTGTTGCCGTCAATGACGGAGAGGGACTGACCGGCGTGAGCTAGGCCGTGGTGTCCGACGAAAGCACGATTCCCGGCCAGATCCAGCGCCACGCCGTGCGGGTGACTGCCAGGCGGCAGAGGGATGGTCGTCAGGATGTAGGGCAGCACCGGCGTCGCTGTAGGTGTCGGCGTTGGCGTGGCAGTCGGTGTGTTGGTGGGCGTTGGCGTGGCGGTCGGCGTGTTGGTGGGTGTTGGCGTGGCAGTCGGCGTGTTGGTGGGCGTTGGCGTGGCGGTCGGCGTGTTGGT
>CAZPMV010000096.1:1264-9270 GCA_964587335.1 uncultured Anaerolineales bacterium | reverse complement strand
TCAGGTTGTAGATGTGGACACCCGTCTCCTCGCCTCCCCTGACCAGGTAGAGCTTCGTCGGCGCGGCTTCCAGCAGTAACAACTTGCCCAGGGGTGCGTTCTGCCAGGTGTAGCCGTCCGTCACCTTGTACCAGTTGCCGCCACCGTCACCGCTGACGTAGAGGCCACGGATGGTACCCAGGTACAGTTGCTCGTGGTCGGCGGCATCCAGATCCAGGTCGTAGAGGCCGTAGGTCTGATCGGGCGGCCCGCCGGGGTTGTAGACCACGTCGTGCAGGCCAGTCCAGCTCCAGGACCAGATCGCTCCACCATCGCGGCTCCACCACGGCGTGTGCGGCTCGGTGAAGCGCACAACCTGAGCATCCGCGGGATCCACCAGCAGGTCGGTGATCCACCAGATCTCGGGACTGGGCGAGAGAGGCGTCACCTGCTGCCACGTCGCGCCGCCGTCATTGCTCTTGATGATTGCCCCACCGCCTCCCTCGCTGACGCCAGCCGCGTACACCGTCTGCCAGGCTGGTTCCACGGGAGCGATGTGCTTCACCTCCAAGACGCCCCAATGCGGGGATGGCTGGTGCGTCCAGGTTGCACCGCCGTCGGTGGTGAGGTATGGTCCATCGCAGCCGGCCGCGTAGACGCTGTTGGGGTCGGTGAGGTGAGCGGCCAGCACTTTGAGGTTCAGACCGGCCGGCAGCTCGAACCAACTGGCGCCGCCGTCGGTGCTCTTGTGCATGGGGACGTCTGGCCCACCGGCCAGGCAGGGGTAGCCAGGCCCGCGGTAGAGCACGTCCGGATCGGCGGGACTCATCAGGAATTCGCCCACGGAATCGCCCGCAGTTGCCCAGGTCATGCCTGCATCATCGGAGCGATAGAGGTTGACGGCGCCGTAACCGTAGAGTGTGCTGCTGGAGCGGTGTCCCACCACGTCGTGCACCCACTCGCCGTTGATGACCAGGGCATCCGGCGGCGGTGTGGCGGTGGGAGTTGGGGTTGGCGTTGGCGTGGCAGTCGCTATGCTCTCTGCGCAGACCTGGACGCTCACATCGTCCAAGAACATCCAGGTGCGACCGGTGCTGCCGGTGCTGTTGTTGTAGACCTCGAAGTAGAGCACCAGATCCTGTCCGCTGTAGGCGCTGAGGTCGAACGTTGCCTTCTTCCAGACGCGATCGTTCTCTAACACATCCATCAAGTCTGTGATCAACCCGTAGCTGACTGGATCTAGCAACCGGACGCGCTGGAAGTCATAGGCAGTAGCCTCTGTGCCTGGCTCATACCAGAAGCTGAGGGTAGCGGAGACGGCGTCGGCAGGGATGCTGATCGTCTGATGGCCACTGGAGAATGTGTCGCCCGCCAGAGCGACTTCACCGAGGAGATTGCGTTCCGGGACACCAGGTGGTCGAGCCATCGCAACCTGAGCTCCTGGCAAGAGCCCAAAGCGTGCGGAGCGGTCGCCGCTGTGGGCCTTGGCGGTGGTGTATTCAGCGGTGCTGTCGGTGACAGGGAAAGTCCAGCCGCTGTCGTTCTCGAAGCCGCCGTTGACCACCGCTTCGGCGCAACTGGGGATTGGTGTGGCGGTCGGTGTGGCAGTGGGCGTAGGCGTGGCGGTCGGCGTGGTGGTGGACGTCGGCGAGGGTATCACCTCCGGGCAGATCTCCAGCGAGACGTCGTCCACGTACATGGATGTGAGGCCGCCCGTGCCGTCGTTGTAGGTACTGAAGTGCAACCGGATTGTCTGTCCGGCGTAGTCGCTGAGGTCGAACTCGTGATGGGCCCACAGCCGGTCGTCGGAAACCTGCCAGATCAGCGTGCGCAGCCACTGGCCATTGGCGTCCAGCACCAGCACATACTGTGCGTCGCCTACGGGCGTAATGGCCAGCGGATTGACGTGTGCCGGCATCCTGAGGTGGTGGGCTTCCTCCGAAAGCGGATATGCCCAGAAGCGTAACATGGCACTGGCCACTCCGGCCGGAATGGTCACGGTCTGGTACGCGGAGGAGTAGCTCTCGACGTTGGTGCCGCCAGGCGGGATGCCCGTGCGCAGCGAGCGATGGCCGCCGTGCGCCAGGTCGAGGCTGTACCCTGCGGAATACGGCGTGATGGGCATTGTCCAGCCGCTGTCGTTCTCGAAGCCGCCGTTGACCACCGCTTCGGCGCAACTGGGGATTGGTGTGGCGGTCGGTGTGGCAGTGGGTGTGAGCGTCTGCGCAGGGCTGGCGCTGCGCCAGTCGCCGAGCCAGGACGCTGCCTTAGAGCTTCGTGCTTCCAGCGCTTGACTTCCAGTACCCAGGCCGAGGCCAACAAGCATCAGAGCCAGGGCGAGGCTAGGCAGAAGTCGCTTCTTCATCTTCTTCATCTCAATCCCTCCTTGATTCGAAACTCGGAATCTCGATAGACGAACGAATGTCCATCACATGGTGACGGACGAAAAGCCAGCAAGGTGTGTGCTTGTCAATGTACCTATGGGTTGTTCTCCGCAACTGGCAGATACAGGCGGGTCAATTCCGGCACCAACGAAAGGAAGACGGGAACGGTGAGCGGGGTTCCCTGGGCGTCCGGTGTGGAGTTGCTGATGCGCAGGCTGCCTTCGTAGATACCATAGCTCAGTCCGCTTGTGGAGACCAGCACGTTGAGCTTGTCAGGATCGTTGTAGGTGATGCTGCCGCTGAGGGGTGGCACGAGGTTGAGCCAGCTTTCTCCGGTGAGTTCCTCCCCCTGCCACTGCAATGGCTGATAGCTTTGGTTGCTGAGCCATACCCGTTGCGCTGTGGGAGCGTGGTAGCTGTCACCGAGGAAAAGCAGTTGCTGCGGCTCGACGGCAAGCATCGGTGGCAAGGCCCATCGCACGGCTTCGTGGGCGTTGACTCGTCCATGCCCCAGGTAGCTGTTGCGTTCGCCCACATAATCAAACTGCCCCACCTTGTCCGCCGTCTGCCGCAGGATGTTGGCGATGTCATCCTGGGTCAGCGCGGGGTTCAGGCTACAGATCAGCGCCGCAGTGCCGGCCACGTGGGGAGCAGCCATTGAGGTACCGTGTTCCCATCCGTAGCCGCCGGGCCAGGTGCTCCAAACCTGATCCGTCGACGTGCCGCCGGGCGCGGCCAGGTCCACCTCTGGCCCCCAGTTGGAGTAGGAGGGCCACCAGTCGTATTGATCGGTAGCAGCGACAGCCAACACCTCCGCGTAGCGAGCAGGGTATGTTATGCCGCTCTGACCCTGGTTGCCCGTCGAGGCGACCAGCAGAGCGCCGGCATCATGCGCATTGTGTATCGCTTGTTCCATGATGTCCGAGTGGGCATCTCCCCCCAGACTGAGGTTGATGACGGCCACGCCATTGGCGGCGGCGTACTGGATCGCCGCCGAGATGTTGGCGTAGGTGCCTGCACCACGGTCGTCTAGCACCTTCAGGGGCAGGATGCTGACGCCCGGCGCCACTCCTGCAACGCCCAGAGCGTTGTTCAGTTGGGCGCCGAGGATACCCGTCACGTGGGTGCCGTGGCCGTAGTCATCGTCTGGATCAGCGTCGTTGTTGACGAAATCATATCCGGCCAACAGGTTGGCGCCGAGGTCAGGGTGCCCTGTGTCCACGCCGGAGTCGAGCACAGCAACGATGACCTCCGCTTTGCCCGTAGTCAGCATCCACGCTGGAGGCGCTTCGATGCAGCGCATATTCCATTGCTTGAGCCAGTGCGTGTCGTTGGGGTTCAGGCTATCGCCATCGGCCGCCTGGGCCAGGTAGTTGGGCTCGGCAAGGGCAATGAGCGGATGCTGACGCAGCTTCTTGATGTGGGTCCGCTCCTCGCCAGAAGGCACTTTCAGCCGGGCCACACGCAGAGAGGCGATGTCCTGCAAGACTGTCAGCCCCTGCGCCATGATAGCGGTGCGGGCGGCTGCTGCTGTCACCCCATCCCGCCACTGGACGAGGATCTCGCCGCGGACATAGGGGGCGGCAGGGTCCAGGTGAGACCGCGATGATGCATCCAGCCCGCCGGCGGGGGCGGTCGGGGCCAGGACCAGCAGGCAGAGCAGCAACAGGGCGATTGCTACACGGGTTGTCTTGGACATGCAAACTCCTCCCAAGTGCTGTAGACATTATACCTTCAAGCAGTGGTTTAGGCAAGCGAGAGAGGATGTGATATAATGACGCCGTCGTGTTGACCGGACTTATGGAGGTCTCGCTTGACTTCTGAGAACCCTGTGGACTCTCGCCTGGCGGCTTTGGTTTCCCCCGACTCGGAGCGCCATCCCGCTCCCGCGGAAACTGCACTCTCGGCGCGGCGCTGGCTAAACCGGCTGCTGGTGGCCTTGGCTCTGGCCGTCATCTTCGTGATGCTGTTGCTGCCTCACGGGGAGGTGACGGAGCGGTTGGACCATCTGGGACGGGCCGTGTGCGGGCAATTGGTCGAACACAGCTTCTTCTGCGGCGAACGGCGGCTCCCCCTCTGCGCTCGCTGCACGGGCACCTACCTGGGCGTGCTTGTCACCTATGTGATGCTGGGCATCATGGGGCGGGGGCGGGCGAACGAGTTGCCTCCACTGAGAATCTTGCTGGTTCTCTTTCTCTTCATCGCTCTCTGGGGCCTGGATGGCCTGAATTCCTACTTTACGCTGCTTACCGGGTCTCCGCTTCTCTACGAACCGAGCAATCTCCTGCGGCTCATCAGCGGCTTGCTGCAGGGCCTGGCCCTCATGGTCATCGTGAGGCCCATTGTTGCTTTCACGCTGTGGGCGCAGAGTCGGGATGAGCAGGTGGTGCGCGGCTACGGGGAGTTGGGCTTATTGATGGCAGCGCTGGCGGTGGTGGGCGTTGTGGCACAAAGTGAGGCCGCCTGGCTCTACTATCCACTGGCTCTGTCCAGCGTTGGTGGGGAGCTACTGATGCTGAGCCTGGTCAACATGTTGATCGCTAGCGTCTTGCTGCGGCGGGAGGGAACGGCTGCGAACTGGCGTCAGGCCGCGCCGTTGTGGCTGTTGGGACTGGCCGCCGCGTTGGTCGAGGTCAATCTGATCAACCTGGGCAGGGAAGCCCTCAACCGGCTGCTTGGCTTGCCCTTGTGACAAGTGACGCGTGAACCGTGACCAAACTGCCACGCTGATCTCTCACGCTTCACCCAACCCTCGTCGCGTCTCGCGCCGCCCAATGCTCTGTCCACTCGTCTTTCAGGAAGTCGCTTCTTCGTCAACCGCGCTTGACCCTTGCACTTGCCGCAGGCCACAATCTTTGGTATAATGTTCTTGCTGGACAGAGCCTTCGCCTGCCAGTCGTGATGGCTGGAAGGCGATCTTGGCCTTCTCACATTTCTCAACGGAAAGGAGTAGTAACATGGACATTGGAAAGGCATTCACGTTCATCTTCGAGGACCCCGACTGGCTGAAGAAGGTTGCCATCGGCACCGGGCTGACGCTGCTGGGCATCATCTTCTCCATCGTGCTGATCGGCTTGATCCCGCTAATCATCGTCACCGGTTACACTGTGGTGTTGATCAAGAACGTCATGGACGGCGTGGAGCAGCCGCTGCCCGAATGGGAGGATTGGGGAGATCTGTTCATGAGCGGCCTCAAGCTCTTCGCGATCTTGCTGATCTGGGCGATTCCCCTGATCATCGTCAGCGTGGGTTCCAGCGTACCTGCAGTGCTGTCAGAGAACTCGGATATTCAGGGACTGTGGATAGCCGTTTCCGTCTTCTGCAGTTGTCTGACCTTCGTCCTGGGCATTGCCCTCGGCTTGATCGAGCCGGTCATCACCTTCCGCTTCGCTCGCAGCGGCGAGTTCGCCTCGGGCTTCGAGTTTGGCAAGATCTTTCGGCTCTTCGGTGACAACATCGCCAACATCATCATCACCGTGATCATTGCCGCTGTGGCCGGGTTCGTTCTGGTGATTCTGGGCGGCATCGTGGGCACGATTCTGTTGGTCGTTGGTCTTTTCGTCACCTTCCCCGCAGCGGTGTTCCTGTCCGCGTTGGTGGAAGCGCATCTGTTCGGTCAGGTAGGCCGCGAGGCGGAAGCCAAGTCAGTGACGGAGCTCTGAAACCGAAGAGAGGATTGTCTCTGCACTCCGGCCGATTGTCAGAACCGGCGTGAAACGTGAAACGTTATAGGGTGAGAACTCACGTCCTACGCTTCATGTTTCACGTCCCCGCATAGCTGGTATTACCAACGCAGGTGCAGCACAATGATCGAGGCTATTAGCAGTGTTGCCTCCGCCTTTGGCCTTTCCGCGTCCGCAGGACTCAATGCCTACCTGCCGCTGCTGATCGTCGGCCTGATGGCTCGTTTCACCGACCTGATCACGCTGCAGGAACCGTGGAACGCTCTGGAGAATGCGTGGGTGCTGGGTGTCTTAGTCGTGCTGCTGGCCATTGAAGTGACGGTGGACAAGTTCCCCATCGTGGACAGCGTCAACGACACCATCCAAACCTTCGTGCGGCCCGTGGCGGGGGCTGTTCTCTTCGCTGCCAGAGGCAACGTGATTGGCGATGTCCATCCTGCACTGGCCATGAGCTGCGGGCTATTGGTGGCGGGGGGCGTGCATGTGGCGAAGTCCACGGCGCGTCCCTTCGTTACCGGCGCCACCATCGGCGCAGGCAACCCCGTGGTCAGCGTGGCTGAGGACGTGGTATCCGCCACCACCAGCGTGCTTTCCATCGTCGTGCCCATCCTGGCAGCTATCGTGCTGCTCTTCCTGCTGGCGGTGCTGTTCTGGTGGATCTGGCGGCGTGCCCAACGGCGTGCCTGGCCATAGCTGCTGGCGTGAAGGGTAAAACGTGAAGCGTGAGGCTGGATTACGTTTTGCGTCCTCGCCGGACTGCACATTGGTGGGCGATTCTGCTCTACTTGCAGGTCCTAGTGCAGGTTCTATGGTAGGAAGGACACTAGCGTGATCGATGGGGCGATCTCGGTCTCCTGTACCCAGATCAGGGGCCATCGCTGGGAGACCGTTGAGCGGACGGTCATTGAGGAGACCCCGCTTGCCATCTATGTCAACGGCCGTGAGCTGGCGACTCTGATGTGCACTCCCATCGCCGTGCACGACCTGGTGATGGGTTTCCTGACGGGGGAAGGGATCATTGGCAAACCCGAGGAGGTAGCGCTGCTCAGGGTCTGTCTGGACGAGGGCCTGGTCAACGTGCGCTTGGTCAGACCCGAGGTGGAGTTACCTCAGCGGCGCATCCTGACCTCCGGCTGCAGCGGCGGTGTGACCTTCGACGATCTGTCGGGAGTGCATGAGCCGCTTGTCTCCTCATTGCATGTCTCGCCGGCCCGTATTGTCGAACTGATGAACCTAATGCAGCGTTCTGGGCCGCTGCACGGCCGCGTATGGGGTTTGCACACCTCGGCGCTCAGCGACGGCGAGACGCTGCTGGCGGTGGCGCAGGACGTGGGGCGTCACAATACAGTTGACAAGGTCTGGGGCGAGTGCTTGCGCCGAGGCGTTGATACCGAGGGGAAGCTGTTGCTGTCCACGGGCCGCATAAGTTCAGAGATGCTCAACAAGGCGGCCAAGATGCGGGTGGTGCTGGTGGCCAGCCGCACGTCGCCCACCAGCCTTTCGGTGCCGCTGGCGGAGGCCTGGGGCATCACGCTGATCGGCTACGTGCGGGGTCAGCGGATGGATGTCTACACGCATCCAGAGAGGCTCGAGCTCACCTTACCGCCTGAGCAGAGAGTGCGAGGACAAGGATGAAGAAGCTCCACGCGGATTCGTGGGGTAGAAGGCCAGACCTCCCAACATCCACTGAGATTGACAAAGCCTCAATCATCTTGGAGAACGGTATGAACGAAGTGGAACTTCTGCAACTGATCCGACAATGGGAGGATTCCTACACGGAGTTCTAAGAGGAATCTGCCCATCCTGATGACCTGGCGGCCAGCATCGTAGCCTTCGCTAACACGGATGGTGGGCGGCTGATCCTGGGTGTGGCTGAAGACAGACGGATTACCGGTGTAACTGATCCAGATCGTTTGATGCAACGTATAGATCAGATATGCCACCACAACGTCGAGCCTCC
>CAZPMV010000096.1:0-1164 GCA_964587335.1 uncultured Anaerolineales bacterium | reverse complement strand
TCGCTGACTCCCAGGGGGCTTCATGCAGATTGGAATTGACGCCCGGCTGACATACTACACGACCGCTGGCATTGGACAGTACACCATCAACCTGCTGCGAGCGTTGGCAGGCATAGATGAGGAGGACGACTACACTGTCTTCCAGAGCCGCAAGGCCAATTTGCCGCTGCTGGAAGAGGACAACTTCCGCTCTTTGGGGCTATGGACGCCCAGCCACCACCGCTTCGAGCCCTACCTGCTGGGCCTGGAGTTACTGCAGTACTCGCTTAACTTGCTGCATAGCCCCGATTTCATCCCTCCCTTCGGCGGGAGCTTCAAGTCCATCATCACCATCCACGACTTAGCGTTTCTCCACTACCCGAAGTTCCTGACCCGAGAGAGCGCCCGCTACTATGGCCGCATTGACCAGGCGGTGCGCCGCACCGATCATATCATCGCTGTCTCCGAAAGCACCCGGCGGGACACCATCAATCTGCTGGGCGTACCGGATGACAAGATCACCGTCATCTACGAGGCTGCCGATCCCCTCTACCGCCCGCTGGGTCGTGCCGAGGCGATGCGTTTCGTCCGCGACCGCTTTGGGCTACCCGAACGGTTCATCCTCTTTGTCAGCACTATCGAGCCGCGCAAGAACGTGCAAGGGCTGCTGCGGGCCTATCGTCAGTTTCTGGATGACTACAAGCTGGACGTGGGCCTGGCGTTGGCGGGCACCCGCGGCTGGCTGTTCGAGGAGGTATTCCAGCTCGTGGACGAGTTGGACTTGCGACAGGCGTGCCACTTCCTGGGCAAGGTCAGCCGTGAGGAGTTGCTCTACCTCTACAATGCCGCCCGCTGTCTGGCGCACCCTGCATTCTACGAAGGGTTCGGGTTGACACCGTTGGAGGCCATGGCCTGCGGCACGCCGACGGTGGTGTCCAACGTCTCCAGCTTGCCGGAGGTGGTGGGCGACGCTGCACTGCTGGTGGATCCCGAGGATGAAGAAGAGCTCATCGTGGCCCTCTGGCGGCTGGTGACTGACGACGACCTTTGGGCTGAGCTGCGGGACAAGGGATTCAAGCGGGCCCACGCCTTCTCCTGGGACAAGACCGCCCGCCGCACGCTGGAGGTATACCGGCGGGTGGTAGAACGCGGATGACAGGTAGGATCGGCAGGCTGGTACACTGG
>CAZPMV010000095.1:7159-10742 GCA_964587335.1 uncultured Anaerolineales bacterium | reverse complement strand
AAAAGAAGAATGAGAAAACTTACCTGGCTTTTCCTGATTATGACTTCCATCGTTGTTATAGTGAGTAGTTGTGTACAAAGCTCATCTCCCGTTCCCAGTCCTCAACCGCCTACGTCGACACCTACACCATCAACACCTGTACTGTCACCCACACCAACATCACCGCCTCCCACATCAACGCCGATGCCTCCACCAAGCAAACAAGGTGATTTTGAGGTTGTCACACAACCCAGTTCCCAAGACACCAGCAAGACCGATGTCTACATACGAAACAGCAATACAGGAGAAGAAAGCTTATTCATCACACTTGAAGACGTTTACATAGAACACTACCACAACAGCGAATATCACAATGGCAACTTGTACATCATCAGGAGAATAGGTTATGAGGAAGGGAGCTCTGATGAAGAATGGTCTGATGAGCTTTGGAGGTATGATAGGCAGGGGCAAGGAATACGCCTCCATTCAGCAAAGGGATTTGATTTTCGTGCAGCGTCCAATGAAAGCTACATTGCTGTAACGTATTCTCCTGACGAGTCTGGGACGCGTAGACTAGCCTTTCTAAGCTCTCAGGGTGACTTGGTACAGGAATTCACGGTTGACCAACTAGGGGGTTCAGACTTTCAGGATACACTGGCTTGTGATCTAGAGAAATGGTCAGATGATAGTAGGACGTTTTGGGGGACGTTAGGTTGGGGACCAGCGTCGCTAGTCTTCTACCGGGTGATGGCCGACTCGTGGCAAGTAGATACGTACGATGTCTCTCAACTGCACGTTCACCCAGCGGAGTATGATTTGAATGCGAACACAGGCAGACTCGCTCATAGTGATTACCCGGTAATGTTCGATATGCAAAGTGTTGAGGAATTTGAAGCAAGCCAACAACCAGTCACCCTATCCGTCTATGATTTTGATGGTCAAAGCACACAAGAAATTGCTACCTCGGTAGCAAAGCCATTCAACCCGAGATGGCTTGACGACAGCAGTATTGAGTGCGACGATCCAGGTGGAGAAAGCAGAATTGTATACCCAGTCAGTTCAATTGCGGAAACAGGGCAGGACCAATTCGCTGATTCCTTTACTTACTGCGCAGCGGTTGGTACGATTGACGCGCCGGACGAGCGGTATACCGGTCCTGAGGTACCTGAGGAGATGGTCGAAGCTCTGAGGGAAGAGTTGGAGATGCCTGACGACGCACCAACAGACTGGGTCGCTGGAGGGACGTTCTGGCGCTGCATGGATGGCAAAGTCTGGGCTTGCTTCGTCGGCGCCAACTTGCCGTGTTACAAGGTAGATACCAGCCAAACGCCCTCTCCAGAAATGAATGATTTCTGCGAGGAAAACCCAACCTCTGATTTCATCCCAGCCGCCGCCACGGGCCACGGAACGATCTATGAATGGCGCTGCACGGACGGGAAACCCCAGATCGTCAGACAAGTTTTCGAGACGGATGCCCAAGGTTTTGTGTCGGATTTCTGGTATGAGCTCAGCCCCTGAGGCGCCACCCACCGGCGGCTCGCACTCCCCGACCGAACCGAAGCGCGTCGAGAGAGCGGCGTCAGGGCGTCGCTTCAGCCCATCGGCTCGTGGGCAGCGGCGGCCTCCTGGCCAGTGGGGTTGGAGGGCGCGGCGGACAATGCGTGCAGCCAACCGCGCTGCGCGCGCACGAATCGGCGGTCACACCCGCATTGAGGTTGGTCTTGTGGCGACAGTGACGGACATGCCACCGCGCGGCGGCTGACGCTCATCGTTACGCGGTGTTTCAACCGTCAAGCGTCATAGCGATGAATGTCCGCCGTTTTCGGAACCCTTGATCTTCGAGTGTGCGCTGTCCCAGGAGAATCATTCTATGATCGGCGGGGCGGAGTCGCCTGCTTCGCCAACGCCCACACCGGGCGAGGCAACCTTCGAGAAGCTGAAGGATCTGATCACGGTGCAGTGGCGACGGCACGAGGAGGGACAGGGGAACAAGGGAGCAAGGAACCAGGAGATCCCCCGTGCCCCACCACAAAAAGGAGTGCCCATCCGAGAGCTTCATCAGACAACACGCATCACGCAACACGTTTTACGTCAACACGCCAATTCTTATCATAAGCATGATACAAATCATACCCGTCCGGCACAGAATGGGGTAGACTTTGACAAAACGGCCAATGTGGGGTACCCTACGATGCCTTGCATGGGCCGTTGGCGCGCAAATGGAAGAGCCACAACGCCAAGACAAACTCGACTCAGGGAGTACTACAGGGATGGCACAGTACAGCGAAATAGTGATTGATCACTTCATGAATCCACGCAATGTGGGTGTGATCGAAGACGCCGATGGCGTGGGGCATGAGGGCAATCCCACATGTGGCGATACGATGGAGGTTTATATCAAGGTCGGCAACGTGAACGGCTCTAAGCAGATCACAGACATCAAGTTCCGCACCTTCGGCTGTGGTGCAGCCATCGCCAGCAGTTCCATTGCCACGGAGATGGTGAAGGGCAAGACCCTGGAGGAGGCCGAGCAGCTAACCGATGGGGAAATTGTCAAGGCCTTGGGCGGGCTGCCACCGCTGAAGGAGCACTGCTCGCTCCTGGCCACCGGCGCTTTGAAGATGGCCATTGAAGACTACCGACAGAAACAGGGCGAAGTGACAGATTCCTGAGCGAACTTGCCACGTCATCTGTTCTGGTGTACAATAGTTCAGTGTTTGCCTCCTCCACATGCGCACCTTCGACGCCATCCGTATGAACTACGACCACGAGATAGCCCCGTGGATAATATGGAATCGCCAGGGGCTGATCTTCACCCAGGAGACGCTGACCGTTCTCTCCTAACCAAACCGTATTGGAGTTGAGAAAGGAGGGGCCTGTGACCATCAAAGTGACATACCACGGCCATTCTTGCTTCGTCATCGAAGGCGGCGGGGCCAAACTGCTCATTGATCCCTTTCTGAGTGGCAATCCGCAGGCTGACATCGGCCCGGAAGCAGTTGAAGCGGACTACATCCTAGTCTCTCACGCTCACGGCGACCACCTGGGAGACACGGTGGACATCGCCCGACGCACCGGAGCCATGGTCATCTCCAATCATGAGATCGCCAGCTACTGTGCCGCGCAGGGGCTCAATGCCCACGGCATGCACATCGGCGGGGGCTACGGGTTTCCCTTCGGGCGAGTGCAATTGACCATTGCCCATCACGGTTCCAGCTTTCCCGATGGCTCTTACGGCGGCAACCCGGCTGGCTTCCTCATCACCATGACCACGGAGGGGCAAACCGTCTACTTCGCCGGAGACACTGGGCTGACCTACGACATGAGTCTCATCGGCGAGAAGGGGATTGACCTGGCCATCCTGCCCATTGGCGACAACTACACCATGGGGCCGGACGATGCGCTGCGGGCTGTGGAGTTGCTTCAGCCCCGTTTGGTGGTGCCCATGCACTACAATACATTCCCGGTGATCGAGCAAGACCCTGAGGCCTTCCTCGCCCGCGTGGCAGCCGAGACTGGTATCGAGGGGCAGGTCCTGAAGCCCGGAGAGAGCCTGACGTTGGCCTGAACCCGAGAGGGGGGAGAGGATTGGGTAGAGCCCGGC
>CAZPMV010000095.1:0-7059 GCA_964587335.1 uncultured Anaerolineales bacterium | reverse complement strand
GTGACAAGGTGATGACGAAGTGATCACAGTATATCCAAAAGCAGAGATTCTGTTCCCCTCGTCCCTTATCCCGAGACTGGAGGACTTGCGGGAAAGCAAGTGGCAGCAGTTGGTGAAGCGCGTAGCTGAACTGCCCGAGGTCCATCCCGACAGGCTGGCCTTCATCTTGATGATGATCCGACTAGACGGCTGTCTCAAGTGTTACAACGGCAGCTTCAGATTCATGCGCGGCTGCGGGCTATGCGCCAGGCAGACAGTGATGCAGTTCAAGGAAAGCGATGACCACCTGCTGCGCAGGTATCGTCGGGCTCGGAGCGATGTCAAGAAACACCTGGCAAAGCACGGTTACGCCGGTCTGTCTAACCCGCCCAGCGTGGAAGAGATGCTGGAAAAGTGAGATATGAAGTGCAGCTCGTGGCGGACGTAGCCTTCCGCCACTTTCCCGCTGGACGTGGCCGTCCAGCGGCAGCAGACCAATAGTGGGAGAGAATGAACACAAGCAAACGCATCGGCATCATCGGTGGCGGCTACGCCGGCCTGACAGCAGCCTACGAACTGCAAAAACAAGGCTACCACGTCACCGTGTTGGAGAGGGATGATCACTGGGGGGGGCAGGCGGCCACCATCCCCCTGTTCGACACCTACATCGAGCGTTTCTACCACCATCTCTTCGGCAGCGATACCCACATCATCAACCTGATGGAAGAGATGGGCCTCGCCGACCGTCTGGAATGGATTGCTTCCAAGGTCGGTTTCTACCACGAGGGGCAGATACTGGACTTCATCACGCCGATGGACTTGCTCCGCTTCGCGCCGCTGAGCCTGTGGAACCGCATCAAGCTGGGGTTGATGTACCTGTACATGCAGCGGGTGAACGACTGGCGACCCTACGAGCGCATCACGGCCAAGGAGTGGTTGCTGAAATACATGGGCCAGGAGATCTACGACAAAGTGTGGGGGGCGTTGCTGCGGGGCAAATTCGGCGATCTGGCCGATGAGGTGGCCATGGTCTGGCTGTGGGGCAAGATCAAGGTGCGGGCCAGCTCCCGCCGCGGCGCGCAGCAGCAGGAGAAGCTGGCCTACCCGCGAGGCAGCTTCCAGGTGATCACCGACGCCCTGCTGGAGCGGCTGCGAGCGGGCGGCGCCGACCTGCAAACCGGTCAGCCGGTAACTCACGTGGTCACAGACGCAAAGGACCCGAACCGCGTCACGGGCCTCGTGGCCTGCCTGCGCCGCGGGCGCGGCAGGCAGGCCGGCGAGGGGCCATTCGACGCGGCTCACGGCAGGCAGAAGATGGCCTTCGACGCCGTTATCTGCACCGCACCTGGGTATGAGTTGCTGCGCATCGCCCCGCAAATCACCGGTCCCTATGCCGACAACCTGCGGGCTGTGCGCTATCAGGCCGCACTTGTCCTGCTGCTGGTCAGCAAGCACTCCCTCAGCCGCATCTATTGGATGAATATCCCTGACCGCAGCTTCCCCTTCGTGGCCGTCGTCGAGCACACCAACTACATGCCGCCGGAGAACTACCAAGGCCGCCACATCATCTATGTGTCCAACTACCTGAGTCCGGACGATCCCCGCTTCCACATGGAGGGAGAGGAGTTGCTGCGGCTCTACACGCCGCATCTGCAGCGCATCAACCCCGAGTTCGACGAAGATTGGGTGGAACAGACATTTGTGCTGCGGGACAGTTCCGGCCAGCCGGTAATCACCCGCAACTACTCTCAGCGGCTGCCCGACCACCGCACGCCGCTGCAGGGGCTGTATCTGGCCAACGCGCTGCAGATTTATCCCGAAGATCGAGGAACCAACTACGCAGTTATGATCGGCCAGCGGATCGCCAGAATCGTGCATGAAGACCTCGTTGAAGGTTAGGGACCCAAGATCGTCGGAGTTGACATAGCGAGAGTAAACATGACAGCACAAGACAACACTTACGACCTCATCGTCATCGGCGCTGGGCCAGGCGGCTACGTGGCTGCCATCCGCGCCGCGCAGCTCGGCCTGCGCACTGCCGTTGTTGAGCGAGAGCACGTGGGCGGGACCTGCCTCAACTGGGGCTGCATTCCCACCAAATCGCTGCTGCGCAACGCTGAGGTGCTCAGCCTCCTCAAGCGGGGCAAAGAGTTCGGCTTCACCTTCGACAACCTGCAAGTGGACTTCGCCGGCGCGATCCGGCGCAGCCGCCAGGTCTCGGGACGGCTGGTCAAGGGGGTGCAGTCCCTGCTCAAGAAGAACAAGATCGACCTGGTCAAAGGGGAGGGGCGGCTGCTGGCTTCAGGCCACGTGGCTGTGGAGCCGAGCGGCAAGGTTCTGGAGGCCCGACACATCATCTTGGCCACGGGTGCCCGGGCTCGCTCCATCCCTGGGTTGGCGATAGACGGCGAGCGCATCATCACCAGCCGCCACGCCCTGGCGCGCGAGGAATGTCCAAAGTCCATCATCATCGTTGGCGCAGGAGCCATCGGCGTGGAATTTGCCCATCTCTACCACGTCTACGGCGCGAAGGTGACGCTGGTGGAGATGCTGCCCCGCATCCTGCCCTTGGAGGATGAGGAGATCAGCAAGACCCTGACCAGCTTGCTGAAGAGGCGAAAGATCGCCGTGCGCACTGGCACGCGCACCGAAGGGGCGACCGTCACCGAGGACGGCGTGGCCGTTCGGGTCAAGAACGCGGACAGCGACCAGGAAGAGACGCTGATCACCGAGGTAGTGTTGGTGGCCATCGGCGTGCAACCCAACAGCGACAACGTGGGCCTGGACACCGCCGGCGTGAAGGTGGATCGGCGTGGCTTCGTACCAGTGGACGGTTTCATGCGCACCAATGTGCCCGGCGCCTATGCTATCGGCGACCTGACGGGCAAACTGCTGCTGGCGCACGTGGCCAGTGCCCAGGGCATCGTCGCCGCTGAACACATCGCTGGCCACAGGACTTTGCCCATCGAGGACTATGCCTTCATGCCCCGCTGCACCTACTGCCATCCTCAAGTGGCCAGCCTGGGGCTCACGGAAACACAGGCGAACGAGCGAGGGCATGAGATCAAGGTGAGCAAGTTCCCCTTCCGGGCCAATGGCAAGGCACTGGGACTGGCCGAACGAGAGGGCTTCGTCAAGATCATCGCCGATACCGTCAGCGGTGAGATACTGGGCGTGCATATGATCGGCCCCGAGGTGACGGAACTGCTGCCAGAACTGGCATTGGCCCGTACTCTGGAAGCGACATCAGAGGAAATCGCACGCACGGTACACGCCCACCCCACGCTGTCGGAAGTGATCATGGAGGCCGCCCACGGCATCGAAGGGCAGCCGATACACATCTGAACGCGAAGTCCACGAAGAGCAAACACGAAAGAAACGAAAACGGAACACAAAACGCGAGGGGTAAGGGACACGAAAGAAGCGAAAAGATGAGAGCACTAAGAACCTTTTGGCAAGCCATACGCGATCTGTACGAAGAGCTGATGCTCCTTGCCGGCGTGAGCGCTCTGTGGTGGCTGGCGGTGCTGCTGATCGTCCCCGGCCCACCAGCCACGGCCGGGCTCTACTATGTGGCTCACCGCATCGTCCACGAACAGCGGGTGGAGTTCAGTTTCTTCTGGCAAGAAACCAAGAGGCAGTTCGGGAAAAGCTGGCAACTGGCCGGTGTCAACTTGCTGGGCTTGACCGTAGTTTTGATCAACTTCATGTTCTACTTCCAACTCGACAACGTTCTGCGATACGCGGGTGTTGCTTGGATCTACGCCTTCCTGCTATGGCTGGTTGCGCAGGTATACCTGTTCCCCCTGTTGTTTGAGATGGAAGAGCCACGACTGCGGTGGCTCTTGCGCAACGCTCTGCTGCTGCCACTGAGTCGTCCTGGCTACACTCTGTTATTGCTGATGCTGCTGCTCGTTGCCACACTGCTCAGCATCGTTCTGCCCCTCCTGCTGATCATAATCTGGCCTGCACTTGTCGCCCTTGTGGGCGCTCGGGCCACAGTGACAGCGATCGAGGACGTATCAGAACGCCAGGCAAAGCGGTCAGCCCAGGAATCGTAGCAAGCAAAGCATCGACACCTTTAGCGACGATTGAGTTGCCTTGTGGAGTGCGGAGTCTCTGGCTTGCCGCACGGCCGAGACGATGCACTCCTATTAGTATCAAATACCTGATGTAAATTGACAACAACAACCGGCTATGCTACAATGACACTGCAAAAAGAAGCCACGCTATCGCAGTGATACGGAAAGGGAAAGTACGGTGGAAACCGTTCGGCAGCGCATCTTGGGCATCTTGAAAGAGCGGGGGCAGGCTACGGTAGTTGATCTAGCGGAAGTGCTGAACCGCGCTCCGGTTTCGGTACGGCACCATCTGGACATCTTGCGTAGGCGAGGAGTGATACGCATAGAAGGAGTGCAGCGGCTCAAAACTCGTGGCCGCCCCAGGCATATCTATGTGTTGACTGATGCTGCCAGCAGCTTCTTCCCTCACAGCTATGACCAACTCGCTCATGAGCTGTTGATGGAAATGAAGCGCAGCCTGCCACCAGAGCAAGTGACGGCGTTCTTCCAACGGCTGGCGACGGAGACAGCCGCTGGCCTTTCGACGGATCAGCAGCAACATGTCGAGGAACGGTTGGCAATGGCCGCGCGGTTCCTCTCTGCAAAGGGCTACCTGGCGCGCTGGGAGCGGCAAGATGGAGGCGGCTACCTGCTGCATGTGTTCAACTGCCCTTACGATGGCCTTGCAGCGGAGCATGGCGAGTTGTGTGAGATGGATTTGCTCCTCGTCAGCAAGCTGCTCAAACTCACACCGCGTCGGGTGGCACACGCAGTCGCTGGCGACCATCGCTGTACGTATCTCATCGAGTAAGCTGTGTACGAAGTAGAGATGGATCAGCGGAACATCGGAAGGAGCGGAAAGGATAGCCTTCCATCATTCCGCTGTTCCGCTGACAAAAACCTTAAAGCCAATGGAAGCTGACGATGCGTGACTCCCTGGGCCGTCGCATTCACTACCTTCGCATCTCGCTGACCGATGCCTGCAACCTGCGCTGCGTTTACTGCATGCCCGAGACCATTCGCTTTCGCCCTCCGGCGGAGCTGTTGCAGGATGACGAGATACTGGCCATCGTGCGTGCGGCAGCCAGCCTGGGCATAGACAAAGTGCGGCTGACGGGGGGCGAGCCGACGGTGCGTGCCGGTGTTGTGGATCTGGTGCGCGCCATCGCTGCCGTGCCTGGCCTGCGTGATCTCTCCATGACCACCAACGGCCTGCTGCTGAACGAGATCGCGGAGCCGTTGGCCCGAGCAGGGCTGCAACGAGTCAACATCAGCCTGGACACGCTGGACCGGCAGAAGTTCTTCTGCCTCACCCGTCGTGACCGCTTTGACGACGTGTGGGCGGGCATTGAGGCGGCGGAGGCGGCGGGGTTGGGGCCCATCAAGATCAATGTCGTTGTCGTGCGCGGCCACAACGAGGAGGACGTAGCCGATCTGGCCCGCCTGACGTTGGAGCGGAGTTGGGATATCCGCTTCATTGAGATGATGCCCTTCGGCCGGCTGACTGAGTTCGCCCTGGAGGCCGTAGTGCCTTCTGAAGAGACGAAGGCGCGCATTGAGGCCGCGCTGGGGCCGCTGTTGCTGGAGTCTGGCGAGGACAGTCGGGACGCTGCTTGCTACTATCGGCTGCCGGGCGCTCGCGGTCGCATCGGTCTCATCAGTTCGGTGACAGCGCCGTTTTGCGAGCGCTGCAATCGTTTGCGCGTCACGGCGGACGGCAGGCTGCGGCCTTGTTTGCTGCAAGACGCAGAGATGGACCTTTTGACGCCGCTGCGCAATGGGTGTAGCTTCGAGGAATTGCAGGAGCTGATTGCCGAGGGCATACGCAACAAACCGCCGGGACATGGCCTGACGGAAGCGGTATATCCCGAGGTGCGAGCTATGTCACAAATCGGCGGATGAAGTCCAAATCGGCAAATCGGCAAGGCAAGTACAAGATCATAAACAGTAAGGAGAAAAGCATGTCGAATCAAACGAAGACGACCGACAAATCGGACCTGGAAATGAGCCTACACGAGCGGGTAGAGGCAGCACTGGAGAAAGTGCGCCCCACGCTGCAGCGGGACGGCGGCGACATCGAGTTGCTGGACGTCGTGGACGGTGTGGCAAAGGTGAAGTTGCAGGGCGCTTGCGCTGGTTGCCCCATGTCACAGATGACCTTGACCTGGGGCGTGGAGCAGGCGCTGAAGAAGGAAGTGCCCGAGATCGTGCGCGTGGAGACCGATCAACCGCTGCCTTCCTTCGGCGGCATGCCCTTTGCCAGGTGAACAGCCGAGTAGAGGAGGCAAACTAAGTGTCGAAACCTCAGCCACCGTTGTTGAGCATGCAGCCCCTGGAAGCGCCACTGACCCCATCAGTGCAGAGCCCGATGCAGGAACTGATCCTGACTGAGCTCGTGGCCTGGAGCGGACACAAGCTGGCTCCCATGGCGCCCGTGGCCCAAACGCGGGGCAAACGGATGGTGACTGAGTTGCTGTTGGAGGACCGGGAATGATTTTCTTCCAGCAAGGGGAGTGCAGTCTGGGCTATCTGGCCGAGCAGTTGGGTATCAGCTCCTGGGAGGCCGCGCATTTGCTGGAGGAACGAGGGCTGCGCGTCACTAATCTATAGAGGCTCCAGATAAAGCATGGGGGCTCTTTGGGATTTCGCTGCGTCAGGGCATCGGAGTCCCCAACTTGTTGGGGGTACGACGCAATGAACCCGAACAAGCTCGGGAGTCCGGCGTGCCATCCACGCAAAGTCCCAGAGGGCCAGAAGTAGTCCAGCACCGCCTCTGGTAGACGCGACGAAAGCGGCTCACCCCGGGGCCACGATTTCAGTCTGTCCCCCCTGGAACTGCCCCAGGAGCTAGGTCCACCCTACGGGTGGCCAGGGTCACCAGGCCTTACGATGCCGCTTCCGACTGCATCAAGTATGCCACAGGAAGAAGTCCTTGTCAAACCGTACTTCCTTCACTTCACGGAGACGACGATGGTTCAGCGCAAAGACCTGAAGCGCATCGGCACGTACATCTGGGAGA
>CAZPMV010000094.1:0-10986 GCA_964587335.1 uncultured Anaerolineales bacterium | reverse complement strand
TCGGGCAGGAGTTCGGCGCGGGTGACGATACGGTAACGTTTTACTGGAGCGTAGTAGTTCACCGCCCAGCCCTCTGGCGGCCCAAAGGCCGCCGTCTGGTAGAAGGCCAGGAAGTCGGCCCCCACCTGCCGCGGCGCCCGCTTGAGGGGAATGCGGTACCAGCCTTGCTCGCGTGCCAGCTCGAAATCACGGCGGTTGTTCAGCACCGCCACCAGCACCCGCGCCTCACCGGGCGGCATGCCCTCCAGGCTCCCTATCTCTGCCTCGTACAGTTCCCGCGCCTCGGCAAGTCTGAGGGACTCGATGCCTTCCACCCCGACTGTTAACTCTGGCGCGTAACGGGCCAGGTCGGCACGCAGGCGCAGCAGCGCCAGGTCTTTGGCCTTACACTCCAGCAGCACGTCGAATTCCAGCAATCCCTCCGCCTGGCGCAGCAAGGCAATGAACTCGAAGGGGTTGATGTAGTCAGCGTGCCGCGTCCAAAGGGGCGGCTGGAGCAGTTGCCGCTGGCCACCGGCGGGATTGCCCCGCTTCACCAGCCGCATCTCCGTGCGAGGGGAACTGAAGTGGATTTTGGGACGCACGCCCTCGTGCCAGGTGGCCAGCGCCAACCCCAACGCCTCGGCAGCGGGCAGCCGCTCGGGATTGTGTACCAGGTGGTGCTGGTGATCGTAGACCAGCGGCAGCCCCGTGCGCTGGTGCAGGCGATAGCAGTCGCTCAGGGAGTAGTGGGCATGGTCGTGCTCCAGCACTAGCCGGCGCCGCGTGGCCTCTGGCAGTTGGTCGACCGCCTCGACGAAGCGGGCCAGCGCCGCATCTCGATCGCCATACACGCCGCCCACGTGGACGGTGATCACCGCTTCTGGCCCCAACCCCATGCTATCCAACAGCCGCGCCAGCGCGTTGAGATCAGCACGGCTCTTAGAGGCCACCGCGTCGTGGGGAGAATTGAGCACCACGTGAGAGCCGGCATGGAAGGAGAGCCGCAGCCCGTCGGCGCGGGCCATCTCCCCCACGGCGGCTAACTCTGCCTGGCACTCGTCTATCTGGCGGTGGAATTGGGGCATGTCGGGGTGGGTGACGTAGGGGGCCAACTCGCAGGCCATGCGGTACATGCGAATGGACTTCTGCCGCAGGTAGCCGAAGATGTCCCGCAGGTAGACGAGACTGACGCTGAGGTGAGGGTGGTTCTGCCAGCGGCGTCCATCGTGCGATTTGAGGCCCGGTCGGCCCAGCACTTTGACCGATAAGCCAAGTTTCATTAGCCCGTTCCCATCAGGTTCCTAATTGCTCCAGGAAGGCACGCGGCCCTACGATCTCGATGCCCTCAAAGCTGCCAAGTACCAGAAGGTCATCATCATCGGTGATGATGAAGTCTGCTTTGCCCTCTACTGCCGCCTCCAGGAACATGTCATCCTTCGGATCGCGGCACACTCTGATCGTGCGTTTCGGATGGATGATCCTGGCGTGATCAGTTATGAAGGCCAGGACGGCTTGGATGTCCTCTTCGGGAAGGTGATACTTGTCGCGGATCCTGGGCAGGGTGAGTATGGCCAGGAGTTCGTCCAGGAGCGGATCGGAGACGATCAACTCACAGGTTCCTTCCTGGAGCCGTGTCAGCATGGGGGCAACGGTTCCGCGGGGTCTGATGATGGCGCGGATGAATATGTTGGTATCAACGACAGCGCGAATCATCGGGCCGTCCGAATCTCGCGCCTAGCGGCTTCCAGGTCTGCCTGAACTTCTTCTTCGGAATACTGCTTATTTAGCCATGCCATCTTGGCAAGGAGTTGTTCGAAGCGGGCCAGAGTCTGGGACTCGCGTAGCTTCTCCAAATGCAAGAAATCATCGTAGGAGATCAGAGCGGCCTCCGGGCGGCTGCCGCGGGTGAGGATGTAGGAAGTGTTTTCTTGGACCACTTCGTCGAACACGGGGCGGAAGTTGCGCTGTAGCGCGGTAACGCCAATGATCTTGTTCATAATCAGTCACCTATGTATCCAGATTAATATTTCGATACATATTTTACTACAGATTGTCAGGCTTGTCAAGCCCCCAGTTGCCGATACACCTGCCCCCATTCGACCAGGGTCAGCGTTTGCGCGCGGCGGCGCGGTTCGATGCCCGCCCGCTCTAGTGACGCTGCGACCTCCGCTGAAGGCTGCCCCAGGCCATGTGCCAGCGCGTTGCGCAACTGCTTGCGTCGCTGGCCGAACCCTGCCCGCACGATTTGGAAGAAGCGCTCCACGTCGTCCACCGCCACTGCGGGCTGAGGCCGTCGCCTGAGCCGCATCACCGCCGAGTCCACCTTGGGCCTGGGGTAGAAGGCCCCTGCCGGGATACGATGCACCAACTCCGGCTTGGCGTAGAATTGCACGCTCACCGCCAGCAGGCTCATGTGCGGCGGCGCGGCGCAAATGCGCTCCCCTACCTCCCGCTGCATGGTCAGGACCATCAGATGCGGCGGGGACTCTGCCTCCAGCAGGTGGCGCAGCACGGCGGAGGTGATGTAGTAGGGGAGGTTGGCGACGACCTTGTAGGTTTCGGGTGTCGAGTTTCGAGTTTCGGGTTGAGGTCCCAACGACTCGGAACGTGAAACCAAATCCGAAGGCCGGAGTTGCAGGATGTCGCCGTGCACGATGGTCACGTTCGACCGGTCAGCGAGCGTGCGCTGGAGGATAGGGATGAGTTCTTCGTCCAGTTCGACGGCGACGACGTGGCCAGCCTGCGCGGCCAGGAGCGCGGTCAACGTGCCCAGGCCCGGTCCGATCTCCAGCACCACATCGTTGGGCGTGAGTTCCGCCGCTTCCACGATGCGCTGCAGGTGTGCCTCGGAGACGAGGAAGTGCTGGCCCAGGCCCTTCCGTGGATGCAAATTGTGTTCTCGTAGCAATCGTTGGACATTCATCGGCAGCGCGCAGGCAAGGCAACAAGTAGACGAGGCAACAAGAAACAAGGACACAAGCGAAGTTCAGGTTCAAGACTGGTATTCAACTCCGAACTCCGAACTCCGAACATAGAACTCGGAACTCTGAACGCCGAACTCAAAACCCGAGACCCGAAACAGTCATCTCTCCCTCGGCCAATTCGGCAGCACCCAGCGGATCTTATGACGGGGCGGAGGCGGATCCAGCAGGTAGACATCCACCCAGCTTCGCCACAGCACCAGGTTGTCGTCGTCGTATCCCAGGTCAATGCGTCGTCCCTTGATCGCACTGCCCGTATCCCCGGCCACTCCGGTCCCGTAGCCTGGCACGTATACGGGGGTGCGCAGATCGATCACCGCCGGATCCACGGCGACGATGCCCTTGCGCATCGGCTGGCCCAGACGGGTACGGCCAAACGAGGGATGATCCGAGCTCTTGCCCGCAGTGGAGGCGCTGTACGAGGTGGCAGACATGCGTATCTTGCGCCAATACACCAGCGTCCCCTCGGGCGTTTCCAGAGTGCGGGTGACAATCTTGCGCCCATAGGCCATGACGCGGGTTATGGGCTCCTGTGCTACCCATGCGTATTCCAACGTGCGGCTCACCTCCAGGTCATCCTCATAGACCACGCGGAAGCGGCGCTTAGTAACTCCTTCTTCCCCCGCCTCGTCCAGCCGCTGGTGGTCAATCTCCACATTGTCGTCGGGAACCCAAACGGCCTCGAAGGGTATCGGCTCCTGTTCGATTTCGATGGCTTCCCGCAGGCGCGTCACCTGGATGACCAGATTGTCCGTCAGGCGTGTCGTCATCGGCGGCGTCACCCGATCCAGGCCGACGACGGCGATACCCTGCTCCGCCAGCGCGTCGCCCACCGTCTCCTGCCCGGTGCGGGTCTTGATGGCGCCACCGTCGGCGCGGATGGCAATGGGCATGGAACGCTGGATGAAGACCCGTAGGCCCGCCGACACGCGGCTGCCCAGGCTGGGCATCACCCGGTCGCCCAGGTAGAGAGTGATCTGCTCCCGCAGTAGCGCCTCGCCCACTGTGGGAGCGGCGGTGTAAATGACGAAAGGCATACCACCGTCGTCTATGGTGATGGAGACCGCCCGCTGCAGCGATAGCCGCAACGGCGCTGCCTGCCGCCCTGCCCAGGCGTGCGTTCGAGCGTAACGTGGTGATTCGCCGTCCATCATCTGCGCGGACGGCAAATCCGTCTGGGGAGTGGCCGGCTGCCCCTCCAGCCGCAGCTCATCGTAGCGACCTAGCTGCAGCCCGATTTCACCCAGGACTTGAGCCACCGTGTGGGCATGGGTGTGCAGCGTCAGCCGCTGGCCGTCGGCTTCGATCTCTACCGGCCGCGCCCGAACTATCTCCAGCGCCATGCCGGGGCTCAGTGGTGTCTCAGGAGGCGGGGTGAGGATGTCCTCCGCTTGCAGCGCAAGCCCCAGTTCCTCCAGTAACTCGCCCACCGTGGCCTGGTGCGTGCGCACCGTTTCCGTTAGCCCATCAACGGTGACCTGTACACTGATCTGGGTGCGCTGATAGTTCCAGACCAACTCCGTGGCCCCGATCAGCAGGAGCGGCAGCAACAGCAGGCCCCACCACACCTGCCGGAAGCTGGAGGTCATAGGCGATAGACGGCTTTGGCTCATGAAGCCCTCGAAAGGTTGGTTCTTACGTCTCGGGGCGAAATAGAGCCCAGATGTGCTCTTGGCGAGCGATCTGCGCTCGTTGAACCGGAAAAGACTCTCTGCAGTGGTAAGCGATTCTGAGAGCCTACGCATGATCTCCGTACCTTCTGGTGGCCGGGGCACTCAGGAGCTTCTTCTCAGCAGAGGCCAACTCAAAGGCCGTACTCAGGGCAATGGCACCCTGGGGGCAGACCTCTTCGCATTGCCCACAGAAGGCGCATCTCCCACGATGATAGATGAGGTCATACTGCTTCTCGGCTATCTCAATCAACTCCAAGGAAAAGGCGGGGCAGTCACGAACACAGAGCCCGCAGCCCACGCAGGCCTCGGCGTCGAAGAGCAGTTCCCCTCGGTAGGCGGGTGAAACTTCGGCGGGGCCGAAGGGGTACTTCACGGTGAAGGGTCTGCGGAACAACGAGTCCAAGAGCCTGGGCAGCATGAAAGCGAGCGAGCTCATGCTAGAAAACCCCCATCCACACCACCATCATCAGTTGCAGCAACGAGAGGGGGGCCAGAACCCCCCAGCTCAAGCGCACCATCTGATCGAGGCGCAACCGGGCGAAGAGGGCTCTGATGCAGGAGAGGGCGAAAAGCACGAGCATTGTCTTCAGCCCCAAAAGGAAGAGGGAACTGAAGCCGCCCAAGAAGAGGTTGACCAGCAAGACGCAGCACACCACCATCTCCATATCCAGCGCCAGCCGGAAGAGGGCCAGCTTCCGGCCGCTGAACTCCGTCAACACCCCAGCTACGATCTCCGTGTCCGCCTCGGGGATGTCGAAGGGCACGCGCTCCAGCTTGCTCACCAGGCTGGTCAAAGCAACCAGCAGGCCGATAGGTTGCACGGCAGCCGTCCAGATGTGGTCAGTCTGGAAGGCGGCGATCTCAGAGATAGACCATGAACTGGCCAGGAGTGCAGGACCGCAGAGGGCCATCAGGAAGGGCACTTCGTAGGCGAAGAGTTGGGTGAGGGCGCGCATGCTGCCCACCAAGCCGAAGGGGCCAGCCGAAAGCCACCCCGCCAGCGAAAGGGCCAGGATGGGCACCCACAACAGGAAGGCCACCACTATCAGATCCCCCTCGAAGGCATAGGAGGCCGCCTTCCCCACGGGGATGTAAAGGATGGCCGTAGCCACGGCGGCAAAGGTCACCAGCGACAGGGCTGCACACATCCTCGCGTCCGCTGCCTCGGGGAGCACATCCTCCTTGGCCAGCAGCTTAACGAAGTCGGCGAAAGGCTGGTACCAGGGCGGCCCCACCCGGCTCTGCAGACGGGCGTAGAGCTTTCGATCCGCCCACTGGAAGAACATGGCGCAGGCGAACAGGAAGAGAAAGCCTGGGAAAACCAGGATGTTCAGCAATTGGCTCCTTCTTTCGTCCCTTTCGTGTCCTCACTTCGTCTTTTTGCTAAAGATGTAGACCACCAAGCCCAGGAGAATCAGCCCCCAGTAAGAGACCAGGCGGTCCAGCAAGGCCACGGAAAAGGCCAGGCTGGCATTGACTCCCGAAACCATGCCCAGTTCGCCGGCCAGGAGCAGCACAGCGACGATGGCCGACTCCACGAAGCCCAATCCCGCCGGCGTGAAGGGCACGGTGGTGAGGAGCGCGGCACCCAGGGCGATGAAGAGTGCAGTCAGTGGGTCAATGGCCAGGTTCAGGGCGCGGGCGGCGAAGAGGAACCGCCCCCCCTCCATTATCCAGATGAGAAGAGTGAGCAGCAAGAGGACGGGAAAGCGTCGGAAGGATAAGAACATCCCTTCCTCGAAGCGCGCGTAAAGCGATCTCACCCGCTCCGGAAGGATGCTTTGGATGAATCCCCTTCCCCCCTTCATGGCCAGAAGACCCATTACGGCCACCAGGACGAGGATGAGGGTCACCCCCAGGGTCTGCAGGATGGTCTCCGGCATCCGCCCGCCGAAACCGATCAGGCTGATCACCCCCACCAGGGCGAAGAGGACGACGAGAGCGATGAACCGCTCGGCGACGACGGTGCCCATGGTTTTGGAGAAAGAGAGGCCAGCGCTTCTTTTCAGCAGATAGCTACGATAGATGTCGCCCAGCTTAGCCGGGACAAGGCTGTTGGCGAAGTAGGAGAGAAAAGTGATCTCCGTCAGGTCCCTGATGGGTGGGGGATCATCGAATTGGGCGTTGAGGAGCAAGATACGCCAGCGCCAGCCGCGAAGTGGAAAGGTCAGGTAGTAGACCAGGAAGGAGAGAGACAAGAGAGGCAGGTTGGTGCCTCGCAGCACCTTCATCGTCTCCTCGACATCGATCTCCACCCTGGTCAACAGGAAGTAGAGGATAACAAAGGCGATGGCGAAGGAGACGAGGGTCCGGGGGCGAAAGAACCTCCGGCCGAGGGATATCTCGTCTTGTGTCTCGTTTGTCTGAGTAGTAGAAGGCACTAGGTCTTCTCCTTAGATTCACATTAGCGTGCTCACGCCCCGCAGAGTCCGCGATACGCGCTCAACGGTCGGCGCAGGCGATGCAAAGGTCAATGGCCGCCACGACGATGGGGATGTCGGCGATGTGGGCCCCTTTGAGCATGTGGGGCACGGCCACCATGTTGGCCAGGGTCGGTGCTCTGATCTTCACCCTCGCCGGCCTCTCTGTGCCATCGCTCTTGATGTAGTAGATGAGTTCCCCGCGCGGCGCCTCCACGCGGCTGATCACCTCACCGGGGGGGATGCGCCGGCGAACCCTAACCCGCACCTCGCCTTCCGGCAGGTTGTGGAGAGCATGGCGTATCATGCGCACGCTCTCCATGACCTCTTTCACTCGCACCACCGTCCGTGCCAGGGCGTCGCCTTCGGTGGCGGTGATCACCTGGAAAGGCAGCTCCTCGTAGGCGGCGTAGGGGTCGTCCCGCCGCACGTCCCTGTCCACCCCCGAGGCGCGGATGGTGGGGCCCACCACGCAGAAGGCACGGCCGTCTTCCCTGGAGAGATACCCCACCCCGTGGGTGCGGGCCACGAAGGTGGCCTCGGTAGTCACCAACTTCAGGTAGTAATGAGCCTGTTCTTCCAGGTAATCGAGCCTTTTTGGTATGCTTTCAATCTGAGCTGAGGTCAAATCAATGCGCACCCCACCGAAGGTGTTGACGGCGTAATTTATGCGGTTGCCGGAGATCTCCTCCAGGATGTCCAGCACCGTCTCCCGATCCCGCCAGGTGTACATGAACAGCGTCTCGAAGCCGGCGTCGCGGCCGATGACCCCCAGCCAGAGCAGATGGCTGTGGATGCGCTCCAGCTCGCAGACGATGGTGCGGATGTACAGCGCCCGCGGCGGGATCTCAAGCCCCAAAAGCTCTTCCACCCCCTGGCAGAAGGCTGTGGTGTGGATGTGGGAGCAGATGCCGCACACCCGCTCGACGAGGTAGAGGGCCTGGATGTAGCTGCGCTCTTGGAGGGCCCGCTCGATGCCCCGATGGACGTATCCCATCCTGATGTGGGTTTCGAGCACCCGCTCCCCCTCCACCCGGAAGCGAAAGCCCAGGGGCTCCTTAAGGGCCGGGTGTTGCGGCCCGATGGGGATGACGAGACGTTGGGCCATGCTAACCCTCCTTGTTTCGTTCCTTTCGTGTCCTACGGCGGTGACCAATCTTTGAGCAGCGGGTGTCCCTCCTCCCAGCCATCGGGGAGCACCAGAGGGCTGAGGTCGGGATGCTCCTCGAACTCCACCCCCAGGAGGTCGTGTACCTCCCGCTCGTAGAAAAGTGCGCCGGGAACGATGTCCGTCAGCGTCTTGATGCACGGCTTTTCTCTGGGGAGCGTGATCTTCACCGTGAAGCAGACATCGTAATCCCAGAAGTGGTAGAGAAGCTCAAGCTCCTCGCCGGTGTCCACTCCGGTGATGGTGGAGAGGTGCTTGATGTCGAAGCGGTTCACCAGCGCCTCCACCACGTCGTGCAGCTCATCTCGCCTGACGCTGAAGAAAGCGCGGTGGGGTCGGGGCACCCAGGCCTGGCCGATGTGCTCCCCCAAGACTCCTTTCAGCTTTTTGAGAAGGGTTCTCGCCGGCATTCAGATACTCCTCAGCAGTTTCACCAGCCCGTCAATGATGGCCTCCGGCTTGCAGGGGCACCCCGGCACGTACATGTCCACGGGGATGACCTGGTCAATTCCGCCCAGGACGTTGTAGCAGCCGCGGAAGATCCCGCCGGAGCAGGCGCAACTGCCGATGGCCACGACCCATTTGGGCTCCGGCACCTGCTCGTAGATGCGAAGCAGCCTGTCTCTAGCCTGTCTGGTGACCGGGCCGGCGCAGACCAGGACGTCGGCGTGGCGCGGGGTGGCCTTCTCCAGGATGCCCAGCCTCTCCACGTCGAAGCGGGGGGTGAGGGCATCCAGCAACTCGATGTCACAGCCGTTGCAGCCGCCGGCGTTGAAATGCAGTATCCAGGGCGACTTGCGCCTCGCCCAGCGGACTAAACCCTCAAGCATGATCCTCTCCGTATCAATCCGCTGACCTCCCCGCCCCGATCAGAGCATACACGCTCACCGCGATGCCGGCCAGGTAGATGGTAGCCAGCCAGGCCGACGCGCCGTCGCGGGGGGCGGTGGCCACCACCAGGGCGGCCAGGTGCAGGATGGCGAAGAGCAAGGCCAGGTAGAAGAAATCCCGATAGGAGGGTGTCACCCTCTGGGCTGGGATGTCCTCCCCGCAGGCATAGGTGGCTCGCTTGCCCGGATGGGGCTTTCCCGGGGCGGCGATGGCCCCTCCCAGTCGGTATATCCCGTAGCCTAGCCCCAAAAACACGACGAAAGCCACCGGTGGAGAAAGAAGGATATTTCCCATCCTTACCTCACCTTACCTCCCTAGCCCGTGCAGATAGGTGGCCGCTCCGGCCGTCCAGTTCAGCCAGAATCCTGGGTAGAGGCCCATGACCAGCACCAGCGCCCCCAGGATCAGTAGGGGCGCCACCATCCAGAGCGATATCTGTACGCTGGCGAAGGTTTCCGTACCTTCGCTAGGATCAGCAGAGGTGAACAGCGTGCCGATGAGTGGCAGGTAGTAACCCAGCGCCAGCAGGCTATTTAGCAGGAAGACGACCAATCCCAGGAAGCCGAGGGCGTCGGCGGCCTGCACGCCGCCGCTCAACACGAACCACTTGGCGGCGAAGCCAGCCAGTGGCGGCACGCCGGCCAGCCCCGCCAGCGCCACGCTGAAGGTCACCGCCACCAGCGGCATACGCGCGGCCGTCCCCCGCAGCTCTGCGATCCGGGTGGCGTTGCAGTAGAAGTGACAGACCCCCTTGCACAGGAAGGCCAACCCTTTCATCGCTGCGTGGGCCAGCAGCAGGAAGAAGCCGGCTTGGATGGCCATCGGCACGTCGCAACGTAATCCGATCCCCAGGCTTAACATGATATACCCCATTTGTGCAATCGTCGAATAGGCCAGTAGCCGCTTGGTGTAGGTCTGCACCAGCGCCAACCCGTTGCCCAGCGTCATATTGAACAGCGAGAGCACAATCAACAGCGTCCCTAAGTCGCGCGCCGGAAATCCCAGTCCCAGGCAGACCTTGAGCAGCGCATAGAAAACGCTCTGAACGATGATGCCGGAGAGCATGGCGCTGATGCTGCTGGGCGCCCGTCCGTGGGCGTCGGGCAGCCAGGTATGCAGAGGCACAATGGCGCTCTTGACGCCCAGGCCTACCAGGAAGCAGCCCAGACCGGCGCGGCTCCACGGCCCCGGCGCGCCCATCGCCAGCGGCAGCGCCAGCGTGCCTGTCTCCCGATAGATGAAGGAGAGGCCCAGCAACATGGTGACCGTACCCACGCTGCCCATGATCAGATACTTGAAACCGGCCTCAATGGCCGTGGCGAGGCGGTGGCGGAAGGCGACCAGCACGTAGGCAGCGATGCTCATCAGCTCGCAGAACATGTAGAGGTTGAAGAGGTCTGCGGCCATCACCATGCCCACCAAGCCGGTCACCAGCAACAGCAACAGCGGATAGTAGCTCTCGATGCGGTCGTCGAAGGCCAGGTAGCGGCCCGAATATACCGTCACCAGCATCCCCAGACCCAACGCCACACCGGCCACCATCAGAGCGCCGGGGTCGGCGCGCAAGAAGGCCCCACCAGAGCCGAAGTGCCCCCACCTCGGCAGGTAGCCCGCTCGTGTGAGTCGGAAGAGCGGGGCCAGCGCTCCTAGCGCCGTGGCGAAGACCAGCGCCGTGAGCAGTGCCAGCAACTCGTTGCGAGCCGTCAACAGGCGCGCTACTAGGTAGATGGCGAAGGCCCCGCCGGCCAGGCAGGCCAGTGGCAACACCACCCACACGTCGCCCCTCACCAACCGCCCCCCAGGATCAAGGTCAACCCGTGGGCCACCCAGTCGAAGATCGGCGCCGGGAAGAGCCCCCCAATGAGGGCCAA
>CAZPMV010000093.1:0-11205 GCA_964587335.1 uncultured Anaerolineales bacterium | reverse complement strand
GGTGTTCCGGGCTCCCGGTTCCATTCGAGCTACTATATCCCAGGTCAGGTGATGCGATGGCCAAGAGCGACATGAGGCAATGGTACCAATGGGTAAGTGAACCGCACCCGCTGCTGGTGCTCGTCTCCGGCCCTTCGGGGGTGGGGAAAGACACAGTGGTACAGCGTGTGAAGGAATTGGGCCATCCCTTTCACTTCGTGGTCACGGCCACCACTCGGCCCCGTCGGCCCAACGAAGTGCACGGTGTGGATTACTTCTTCCACTCCGAGGCAGAGTTCGAGGCGATGCTAGAAAACGGCGAATTGCTGGAGCACGCCATGGTCTACGGCGAGCACAAGGGCGTGCCCAAGGCACAGGTGCGTCAGGCGTTGGCCAGTGGCCAGGATGTGCTCATGCGCGTGGACGTGCAGGGGGCCGCCACGGTGCGCTACCTGGTGCCGGGAGTGATCACCGTTTTTCTGACCGCTGCCTCGGAGGATGAATTGGTGAAGCGGCTCGAGCGCCGCCGCACCGAATCCGCCAGGAAGCTGCTGCGGCGGATCGCCCTAGCGCGAGAAGAGATGGAACGCATCGTGGAATTCGACTACGTGGTGGTCAATCGCGAGAACCAACTTGACGAGACGGTGCGTCAGATCGTGGCCATCATGAAGGCGGAGAGGTGCCGCGTGCAGTGGCGAGAGGTGAAGCTCTGATTTGGTAGCAGTTATCTTGATCTTGTCAGAAGATGACGGCTGCGGCCGCACCTTCGGGCCAGACAAGGATTCCCTGCGTGCCTACGTCTCCCTACTTCGAAACCACCACGATTCCCAGAGTTCCCGGTCCGGCGTGGGTAGCCAGGATCATGCCCGTCTCGGTCAGGAGAACTTCTTCTTCAGGGTAACCGGTTTGCAGAGAGAAGTCCGAGATGAGTGCTTTGGCCTCCTCCTCACGGGCGATGTGAGCGACCCCGACAGTCTCGGCCGGGCAACAGCCCTTCGCCAGCTCCATCAGTTTCTGCTTGGCCGCCTTTCTGCCTCGCGGCCGGTCGAGGAGCGTCAATTCTCCATCTATCAGGGTAAGAATCGGTCTGATCCTCAACAATGTGGCCATGACTCCGCTGAGCCTGCTGGCCCTGCCCCCTCGGACCAGGTACTCCACAGTGTCCAGAGTGATGAACAGGCGGAGGCGTTTGCGCAGATCGTCGACGGCTTCCACAACGCCTTCAGGGTCTTTCCCCTCGCGGGCGGCGCGGGCGGCGGCAAGCACCAACAACCCTTGCCCCATGGAGAGCGACCTCGAATCTACCACGGTGACCTGCCCAGGGGCGAATTGCTGGCTGGCCGTGAAGGCCGAGGAATAGGTTGCACTGTGGCTGCCCGTAATCGTGATGCAGACGACGTCGTCGCCAGACTCCACGATTTCACGAAAGGCTTGCACAAACTCTCCCGTCGCGGGCACGGAGGTCGTCGGCCAGTTCTCTTCGGCCCTGGCCAGGAATTCCTCCATGGAGATCGACTTATCCTGGCACTCCTTGAGCCCGAAACGGAAGGTGAAGGGCACGATGATGACGCCAATTTCCCTGATCTCCCTCTCGAGATCTGGGGGTAGATCGCAGCTTGTGTCAGTGACAATCCGTACTGCCATTTCCTCTCCTCTTCTCTCCTTTCATCTCCTCATCCTCCGAATACGCTCGGGGGCCTAGTCTGCTACTGGGGAATGGGGGTGCGGTACAGCGCATCGTCGGTGAGGATGTAGAAAGCGTCGTCGGCCTCGTCCACGAAGAGGCTGCGCACGGACCGCAGAGTGTCGCCTTCGACCAGGCGGTATTGGTGCTGGAATGTGCCGTTGGCATCGAATTCGACGATGCGGTTGTTGCCTGCATCGGCCACGTACAGGTGACACTCATCAGCGCTGGAGAAGAAGGCGGGAGTGTCTTGCAGCCGCTGGTCGAGGACATCCGCCTCGAAAGGCTCTGGCAAGCCCCAGGTGTACTTGGTCAGTATGCCGTTGCGGTACAGGAGGTAGACGTGGCCGCCACACAGCTCGCTGCTGATGGCCATGTCCACGACGCCTCCCAGGTTGATCAGTGCATTGTCTTCGAAGTAGTCCGTAGGAGATTCGCCGTAGCCTCCGCCGCTTGGCACATAGCGGAAGATCTGGTGTAGAGTAGGCTCGAGCACGTAGAAGTTGCCCTGATAGGTTTCGGCCGACTGTGGATATCGCCAGTTTTCAGGCAGTTGCAGGGGCAAGTGGATGGGCTGCCACATGCCCGTCGCGTCACTGAGGAACAGTCCCCCAGCCTGATCGAGCACCAGCAGGCCGCTCTTGTCCTGGTTCCCCACAGCCGTAAGCCAGATCATGTCCGCCAGCTCGCTCACCACCGCCTGGCCTGCCTGTTGCCCTTTCCGGATCACGGGTCCTTCTCCCACCGGCTCAACCACGTCGTGCAAATCTGGATCCAGTTGGTATTGGTAGACCTCATCCTTTCCGCGGTCGAGCACGAAGACGTTGCGCCCATTGAGCAGCACGCAGCCAAGATCTCGTCCTATGCCCGAGTACTGTTGCAGCGGCATCAGCATGGGCAGGGTCACCACGTGATTGACGCGGTCCAGTTCCCTCTGTATCTCCCGGTACAGGCTCTCTGCAGCGGGATCGCCGGGCCTTATCAGCAACGCCTCGGTGATTCGTCCTTCGGCGTCACGAAGCTGACCACGAGCCAGCGCCTCGTCCTCCATGCCAACTGTGCCATCCAGGGCCGCCCTGGCACCTTGCAGCATGCTCGTGAATTGCTGATCTCTTTCCCATCCTCGCTGCCACCAGAGCGCCGCAGCCACGAGTGCCACCAGCAGGGGCATGGTTACGGCGACGATCACTGGCCAGCGGGAGTGCTTCCTTTCGGGCCGTTCCCTGGGGCGCGCACGCGTCCGCGTCTTTGCCTCTGCCTCCGGCAGCATCCGCTCTCCCAGGGTCTTGGCGCTATCGGCCAGCCGAGCACCAACCGTTGCCAGGCCCCTCCTGGCGTCGCGGGCTATGTCACCAACCTGGCGGGCGGACTCCGCTCGCTCGCCAGGCGGTTCCTCCCAGTCTCTCTCGGCTTGGTAGACGTCCTCTTCCTCAACTTCGCCCCTGACTTCTTCAACCCATGCCTCCACCTCCCGTCCGTCTCGGACCTCAGGAGAGTCAGCGGGCATGCCCAATCCGACCACCATCGCCGACAGGTTGGCGCGTCCCGCGAATTCCCGGAGGACGTCGAGTATACCTGAGACGCTGGAGGCAGTCGTTGCCCCTGCCAGCATCCTGGGCTCGACCCGGGACAGCCAGCGGCTGTTAGCCAACAAGATGGCGGTAGGGATCTCTACGGCGGAGTGGAACAGCCCGATCTCGGGCCGCGTCCTGCCGCCCAGCGGGTTCTCGAATGCCATCGGCGAGGCGGGGAATAGCTGCACGATGGTGGGATGAGCGACCACCACCAACGCGGGGGCTACCTGGGCAATGTAGATCTCAGCATCCCGGAGCACCACGCAGCTTATGCCGCCTGTTACACCTGCTTCCTGCAACAGAAGGTGCGCCTCGACAATCGCCGATTGCAGGGCCGCAGTGACGCTGCTCGGTGCTTCGTAGTAGACACGCTGGATGACGTTCACTATCTGGCGGTAGAGTACTTGAGGCGATGGTTGGCTGCCCACTAGCTCCGCCAGGACGTAGAGATTGCCCTTGCGCTGCCCCAGCCTGTCAGACACGGTCGGTTCCACTGCCCGCGCATTGGGCGCCCAGGACTGATACACGCCTCCAGTCGCGCTCAGTTGACCCACGTTTGTCTGCAACGAGGTCATGTTCATCCTCCCTTTTCGCTTGTTTGGGCGAGTAGCTCGTCGGCGTAGTGCAACAGCACGTCCGCCCGCTCCGCCGGAACTTCCTTGGCCTGGAAATAGCGCGTCAGCAGCTCCCGCGGCGTCAAGGTCTCGATGGTCTCTTGGCGACCCAAGCGCAGCCGTGTGGGCCGTTCCACTTCCTTGGCAACCGCTGCCACATAGAAGGCCGGGGCGAGCGCTTTGCGAATCGTCCTCTCATCTAGCAGTGGTTCCGCTGTGGCCGTCAACTTGATCTGCAGCCGCACTACGGCATCGGCGATGTCGTGCTCCTCGATGGCTGCCAGCACCTGGGCCGTAGGATCGGGGAGCATAGCCTCAACGCGGATGGTGACGAAAGGCCGGGCTGGCAGCGACACGAAGTGCCAGACGGCCCGCCCCCGTTCCAGTTCCACGACGACGAACCCCTTGGCTTCCTTCTCCTCGCCGAAGTCAATGCGCTCCAAGCTGCCCGCGTAGACCGCAGGCGGCTGTTCGCCGACGGACTGATGCTTATGGATGTGTCCCAGCGCGACGTAGTCGAAGGCGGTGTGCCGCACCAGGCTCGGCGGCAGGATGAGGTCACTGCCCAGCATCACGCTGCGCTCAGAGCCGTAGATGGCGCCCTGCACCGTCCCGTGCGCAGCGAGGATGGTCGGCAGGTGCGGGTCAAGCTGGCTGAGCAGGCTCTCCTCTCCGGTCAGCAGCAACTCCTCCAGCCGTCTCAGCATCAGCTCGTGGATCTCTTCCAGGTTGCAGCCCTTGTACGCTTCCTTGGCCAGAATGGCGCTGCGCACGATCCAGGGCAAGGCGACGATCTGCAGTGGCCCGTGGCGGGTCTCAATGCGCATGACCGCCGGCTTGCGGGCCACGTGGACGTTCTCCACCTCCAGCGTCTGGAATATCTCGATGCTATGGGCGCGGCCGGCAGCGTGCGGCTGGTCGTGATTGCCCACCAGCAAGAAAGTGGGGATGCCTGCCTCCACTGCCAGGCGGTGGATGCGGGCGGCGAACTCCCGCTGATAGGTGGGGGACGGCGTGCGAGTCCTGAAAGCATCGCCGGCGAAGAGGACCAAGTCAACATCCTCGGTCAGCGCATAGTTCACCAGGGCATCGAAGGCGCGGAGGAAGTCCGTCACGCGGCTGGACAGTCCTGTGGCCGGCTCCAGCCGCCCATAGTTCTCGACGCCTAAGTGCAGGTCAGCGAAGTGAAGGACGCGAATCAAAGCTGCAGCCGTCTCCTCTCAGCACGGCACGTCATCGCTAGAATGCAACGTCGCAAATGAACGTCGCAAATGCCTGCCCCATTTTACGACAACTAGCCGTTTTTGTCAACCTCGCTTGCCACGCGGCTTCACCTGGGGTATAATCTACTGACTGGAAGTTGGAAGTTGGAAGTTGGAACCAACCTATGCCGCTTGATCTAGCCACTATTCAGCCGCAGATCGCTCAGATGATCGCTCAGGCGCATACGGAAGCGCTAGCCGATCTTTTGAACGCTGCCTGCGAGTTGCTGCGTACCGCCGATACCGCTCAGCTCCGGCAAGTGCTGCAGGAACGGGAGCAGCGCGACCGCATCCCCTGGCTGGTCGCCAAGCCTGTGGAGGAGATCAGTACAGTTCATCCGGTGCCGCCACTGCCCACCGCTGGCTTCACCGTCGTGGCCTCTGACGGCTCCACCATCGCGCCTGACCGCCACAGCCCACTGCGCTTCTTCGTGCTCAACGTGGGGCTGGCTCGCCTCACCTATGGTCAGCAGCCCGACGCGCGTCTCTGGGCCCGTGGCATGTTCTGTTCGGACGCGGAGAGCATCTACATCACTTCCGAAGGCCGGCGCATCCCCATAGAAGGCGCCCGCCTGGGGCTGCGCATGGCCTCAGAGGAGTTGCAGGCGCTATGGGAGGCGGCCCGGGAGGCCCCTGCCGACGGGCCGGTGCTGGCGCTGCGGGATGGCTCACTCATCTTCTGGGCCCTGCAAAACGAGGAGGACGCAGTGGTGCGTCACTTCCTGCCACAGATATTGGATTGCCTGGAGCGTTTCGAGGGGGCGGGCATTCCCGTGGCCAGCTACATCAGCTATACGGGTGCGCAAGACGTAGCCAACAGTCTGCGGTTGCTGGTCTGCGGGAAGGATCCGAAGCACTGCGGGCAGTGCGTGGGGGCCAGCGACGAGGAGCGTGCCCTTTGCCGGGCGCTGGCCGATATCCGCGACCAACCGCTCTTCCTGCGCCACCTGCAGCCGGGCCAGCGCAGCGCTGTCTTCGACAGCACTTCGAGCATTCTCGACCGCTACGGCGAGCAGCGGGTGCAGTTTTTCTACTTACACACCGGCGAGGAGATCGCCCGTCTGGAAGCGCCGCAGTGGGTGATGCAAGATGCCACGATGCGCGGCCTCCTACACGCAGCGGTGGCTGACCAATGTCGCCGCGGACGTGGCTATCCGCCTGCCCTGATGGAAGCGCATGAGCAGGCGGTCATTACCACTGGCGAGCGGCGTCTGGTGGAACAGATGGTGGAGGAGGCCCTGGCCGCGCGGGGCATCGTCTACGTACGCTCGGCCAAGGACCGCAGCAAACGGGAGCGTGGCGTATAGCCCAGGTTCAAATCGCGAGTAGACAAGTGGACAAGTAGACAAGTAGACAAGGGAAAGCTGGATGAGTTCTCATATCGCTCCTTGTGTACTTGTGTACTTGTGTACTTGCTTCCTTGTACCGGATACGGAGGAAACATCATGGTTCGCATTGGCGAGATCGTGGCGACGAGCAGCAACAGCCTGACGGCGGTGAGCTTCACGCTGCACCAGCCGCCCGCGCTGGGCAGTCTGGTCAAGGTGGATTTGGAGGAGGGCCACCGCACAGTGTATGGGGTGGTCAGTTTCGGCGCCACGACAGGACTCGATCCGGGCCGTCGCGTCGTGCGCCGGAGTACTGAACACATACACGATGCGGCGATCTACGCCGAGCATCCGCAGTTGCAGAAGACGCTGCGCACGGAGTTCCAGGCGCTGCTGGTAGGCTACGTTGGCCCCGATGGGCGGGTGCACCAGCACTTGCCGCCACAGCCGCCGCCATTACATTTCTCCGTCTGTGGCTGCGATTTCGATGAGGTGGCGCGCTTCAGCCAGCGGCGCGCCTACTTCCGGTTGCTGCTGGATGCCGCGGTGGAACTCCCTCCAGAGCAGCTTCTGGCTGCCCACATCAGGGAGACCTACGCGGCCCGCGGTGACGACGGGGAGTGGCTCGCCGCTGCCGCCCGCGAGGTGGCCGCGCTGCTCAAGAGGGAGTACGACCGCTTGATGGGCCTGCTGCAGGCCATTGAACCGCGGTGAATGCGTCGGCGGCGCAAAAAGAGGACATGCCGTGAAAGAAGGCGCTATTGTCGCACGCACGCCGGGAAACCCGGCAACTGTACCGTCTCTGAGTGCAGATCTAGCTGCCTTGGGAGTTGTGCCCGGCATGGTGCTCTTGGTTCATTCCTCGCTCAGTTCCCTGGGCTGGGTCTGCGGCGGCGCGGTGGCCATCATTCTGGCGTTGGAGGACGCGCTCAGCGTCCAGGGAACCTTGCTGATGCCCACGCATTCGGGTGACCTTTCAGACCCGGAGCGCTGGGAAAACCCGCCCGTGCCTGAAGCCTGGTGGGGCACCATCCGCGAGACAATGCCAGCGTACGATCGTGATTTGACGCCCACACGCGGCGTGGGCGCCATCCCCGAGGTGTTCCGGAAGCAGCAGGGTGTAGTGCGGAGTGGTCATCCGCAGGTTTCGTTTGCCGCCTGGGGGGCGCGAGCGGAGGAGGTGACGGCGGCACACGCGTTGGATTTTGGACTGGGCGAGGCCTCCCCCTTGGCGAGGTTGTATGATCTGGAGGGATGGGTTCTCCTGCTGGGGGTGGGACATCAGAACAACACATCGCTGCACCTGGCAGAATACCGCGCCGCACAGTCAGAGCGACGGGTTATCGAAAAGGGGGCACCCCTGCTGGTCGGCGGACGGCGAGCATGGGTAAGGCTGCGAGACATTGACCTGGATGATTCCGACTTCGAGGCCATAGGTGAGTGTTTTGCACGGGAAACAGAGCACGTGGGCAGCGGACACATTGCGGGGGCGCAAGCTCTGCTGCTGCCGCAGCGTGCTCTGGTTGACTATGCGGTACACTGGATGGAAGTGAACCGTTGAGGGCGGCGACCCAACGCTATCACCTACCCCAACCAGCGCAGCAGCCAGAAGGCGGCCAATCCGGCGACGATGGTCGCCAGCGTGTGCCGCGTGCGCCAGGCGACCAGAGCGCAGATCAGCGCCGCCCAGGCATAGTGGTTGCTGAATGAGAGGTTGACGCGGCCCTGGGGGGCAAGGGTTGCGGGCACGATGAGGGCGGTGAACGCAGCTACAGGGACGAACTCCAGCCAGCGGAGCGCCCAATCGGGCAGCGTCAACCGGCCCAGCAGTCCGATCATCGTGTAGCGGGTGGCATAGGTGACCAGCGCCATGGCGGCGATGAGGCCGACGACCGGCAGCGACGTCATTGGCTTGTCTCCTTCTTCTTCCCAGAGGGACGACCGCTAGGGTTCGCCCCTACAGTCAACCGATCCCAGAGCAAGCCCGCACTCGCCGCCAGCAGCGCGGCCAGCAGGAGGCCCAGCTTGCCAGGCAGGTCGCGGGCCAGCAGTGCCACGACTCCGGCAACGAGCACAGCCACCACCGCGGCGCGGTCGCGGATGTGAGGGATCAGCAGGCCGATGAAGGTGGCGTAGAGAGCGAAGTCCAGTCCCATCGCGGAGGGATCGCCCACCCAACCGCTCAGCAGGATGCCCAGCGCGGTGCTCAGTTGCCAGCAGACGAAGATGTTGGCGTTGGCGGCCAGGAAGTACCAGTGACCGCTGCCCGCTGCATCCGCATGGGTGAAGCGAGTGACGGTCAATGCGTACGACTCGTCGGTGAGGCCGAAGGCGAGGAATCGCCGCCAGGCGGGGCGCAGCCGCTGGATGTGTGGGGCCAGCGATGCGCCGTAGAGCAGGTGGCGCAGATTGACCACCAGCGTGGTGAGAACGATGAGCGGGTAGGCGGTGCCAACCTGCAGCAACCCCAGAGCGATGAATTGAGCTGAACCGGCGAAGACGAAAGCGGACATGGCCAGCGCGCCAAAGACCCCCAGCTCCGTCTGTTGGCTAAGCAATCCAAACACCAGCCCGAAGGGCGTCACGCCCACCCAGATGGGCAGGCTATCCCGCGTGGCGGCCAACACTTCTCGCTTTGCTGATGAGGACGATGAGGACATACTACTATCACTCATTGATTGGAATCTCGATACACATGACCGGTATCTCACGATTTCAGGAGTGGCTCTGCATCTTGCGGCGATTCTACCCCAGGTCAGTCGCGGTGTCAAGCAAGACCCTGCAAACGGCTCCTTGACCGAATTGCCTTGCCGGGTTACAATGGTGGCGGAGAGGAAAGCATATGGCAGGCAAGGCGGGTTATGCTCACGAGAGAGGGCGCTACCTTGCCGACTATCTGAAGTTACCTGAGGAGCGAGAGTAGCTTATGGCTTCCAAACATCTCGGCGTCGTCACCGACGGCGCCTTTAGCGCTTTCCTGACCGTACGGCTGGACCCCGGTTGCTCCTCGGAGCAGATCCGCATCGGCGATTTCGTTATCGTCGAAGGCGAGGAGTACCTCTACTTCAGCCTCATTTCGGACATCCAATTGCGGGCCACCGATGCCAGCCTGCTGGCCGATCCGCCGCGGGATGCATCCCCCTTCATTCGTCGGGCCCTGGCCGGCACCACCACCTACGCCACCGTGCAGGTCAAGCCCATGCTGGCGATCGAGAAGCCGCAGGAAGGCGAGCTGGTGGACATTCTGGCCAAGCCGGAACCGGTGCGCACCATCCCTATGCACCTCGCCACCCTGCGCCAGGCGACGCACGGCGATTTCCGCATCGTCTTCGGCGAGGAGGACAAGACCCACTTCGCCATGGGCACGCCGCTGACCATGGACATTCCCATTTGCCTCAACATGCCGCGGTTGATGGAACGTTCCAATGGCGTCTTCGGCCAGTCGGGCACGGGCAAGTCCTTCCTGGCCCGGCTGTTGCTCTGCGGCATCATTGACCGCAAGGTGGGCGTCAACCTCATCTTCGACATGCACGACGAGTACGCCTTTGGCCGCCAATCGGAAGATGGGCAGTGGGTCAAGGGACTGCGCCACCTCTTCGGCCCGCAGGTGCTCATCTACTCCCTGGACGAGCAGGCGGCGAGCCGCCAGGGCCGCAACGTGGATGTGGTGCTGCGTATTGGTCTCAACCAGATCGAGCCGGGGGATGTGCTGCTGCTGGGCGATGAACTCGACCTGACCCCCGCCTCTCGGGCCACGGTGGGCCTGCTGCGCGACAGCTACGGAAAAAACTGGCTCCAAAGACTGCTGGCCATGAGCTCCGGGGACATCGCCCTGTTCTGCCAGGAAAGGATGGCCCACCAGGGGGCCACCGAGGCGCTGCAGCGCAAGCTGCGGGACGTGGGGCGCCGGCCCTACGTGGTGGAAGAAGCCCCCTTCAACGCCATTGATGAGATGGTGGCTGCGTTGGACAAGGGCAAGCACATCATTCTGCACTTCGGGCGGCATGACCGCGCTCTGGACCATATGCTGGTGGCCAACATCGTCACGCGGCGGGTGCGGCAGCTCTATCAGGAGAAGGTGGCGCGCTACGAGCAGACTCAGGATGCCAAGGACCGGCCGCGCACCCTGATGATCACCTTGGAGGAGGCGCACAAGTTCCTCAACCCCACCGTCTCCCGCCAGACTATCTTCGGGCAGATTGCCCGCGAGATGCGCAAGTACCACGTGACGCTGATGGTCATTGACCAGCGTCCCAGTGGCATCGATCCCGAAGTGATGTCGCAGCTTGGCACGCGGGTCACCGGCAAGCTGACGGAGGAGCGGGACATCGACGCCGTGCTGACGGGCGTGGCCAATCGGGCAGCCATGCGCGGTATGCTGGAGACCCTGGACACGCGCCAACAGATCCTGATCGTGGGCCACGCCGTGCCCATGCCCATCGTGCTGCGCACGCGAGGTTACGATGCGGAGTTCTATCGGTCACTGGGCAAGGGGCAGCAAGAGCGACTGACCGCCAAGGAAGCAGCGGACGAGTTGTTCGGCGATTGGTAGCCGGACGCGGACGAACGCCGATGAACACGGATAGGGAGTAGCTTGATCCCTGACCTTATGCGTTCGTCCGCGTCCCAAGTGATGTAGACGGCAGAGGCGGAGCGGCCCGGCGCATGGCGGTTCCGCCTCTGCGCGTCCTATCCAGCGTGGACTCGCTACAATTTGACACCACACCAGAGTGTGCTATGATTGAGACCTTGTGAGGTGAAGAA
>CAZPMV010000092.1:0-11327 GCA_964587335.1 uncultured Anaerolineales bacterium | reverse complement strand
TCCAAGCCAGGTTGGGCGTGATCCGCTCGGCGCAGATGTGGTCCAAGCTCTCGGATTTGAGGCAATCATACCACTTCGGTAACATTTTAGATGAATGAATACGAATCCTTGACAGCGGACTATTCCTCTGGTACAATGTGGTCGGCGGCCAGAGCATAGGCTTGTGATCTGGAAGGGGTGAGTTGATGAGCACACAAGCGGTTAGCAAGAAACCGATCGTTTTCACGTTGCCGGCGCGACACAATCCAATACTGCAAGAGCTGGTGGCTCGCATCGATGCCGATCAGGAGCTGCGACAGATGTGGCGATGTACGAACATCAACGCGGTGGATCGCTCTGGCTACAGCGATCACGGCGAGGTGCACATCAAGATCGTTTCCAACATTGCCTTGCGTCTGGCGCGCCTGCTGATGGCCGCGGAGGTGCCCATGAGCGTGGTCGCCGACCACGGCCTCACCAACAACGAGGCCGAAGTGATCGTTGTGCTTGCTGCCGCGCTGCACGACCTGGGGATGATCGTTCATCGCCAGGACCATGAACTGCACAGCGTGGCCCTGGCCTTCACCAAGGCCAAGGAGTTGCTGGACGGCCTGTACGATGTGCGGAAACGGACGATCATCCTGGCTGACATGTTGCACGCCATCGCGGCCCATCATTGGAGCACTCCCTGTCTCACCATTGAGGCAGGGGTGGTCAAGGTGGCCGACGCGCTGGACATGACAGAGGGACGGTCTCGCATTCCCTTCGAGGCAGGCACCGCCAATATCCACTCCGTGTCGGCGCAGGCGATAGAGGCAGTGCACATCCGGGCTGGTAAGGAACTGCCGGTGGATATCGAGATTGTGATGACCAACTCGGCGGGTATCTTTCAGGTGGATGAGCTGCTTAAGCGCAAGCTGTATAATTCTAGCATCACTCCCTATGTGCGGGTGGTGGCGCGCATCGAGGGGGAGACGGAGAAGCGGCTACTGCAGTTGTACAGCCTGGGCGGCCCGGCGACGGACCCCCAGGTAGCGGAGGACTAGTACTCGGTGATTGGAGTGGAGTGCAACGTTTCGGACTTTGCAGCGTCGTCGGAGACGACGCACTCCAGTGTCGGAGACGATGTGCTCTGGTGCATGGACATGCAAAGGAGGGGATGTCATGCGACGATTCATCTTCACATCTTTACTGCTCGTTCTGGTGGCTGCCTGTGGGGGCGGGGGGCCAGCGCCCGGGGAAGAGGCTGTCGAAGAGGGGCCTGTCGCGGTGGGAGTCGCTCGAGTTCTCACCCTTGCTGGCAATGGCGAGGTGGGGACGACTGAGGGACCCGCGCTGGAAGCCAGCTTCGACGAGCCCGTGGAGCTCGTTTTGGACGAAGAGGGCAATATCTACGTCGTCGAGTACCACGGCGCACGGGTGAGCAAGATCACGGCCGACGGCATGGTAATCGCTGTGGTAGACAATCCCACCGGCAACGTGGACGGGTCCAAGGAGGAGGCAAGGCTGGGCATGCCTCGGGGCATCGTCCTGGCCGGCGATGGGAACCTCTACATCTCCGACTGGGAGAACCGCAGCGTCCGCCGCGTCACGCTCGATGGGACGGTGACGACAATCTTCGAGCGCAGTTTTGTGGAGACCTTGGCTTTGATGCCAAATGGCGACATCCTGGCATCCATGGGGCCGGACAGGGAACAGATCAGCCGCATCACCCTGGATGGGGAGATGATTCCGGTGGCTGGCAGGCCTCAGCATGGCGGTCACAAGGACGGCCCCGCTGAGGACGCGCAATTCACCTTGGCGTCGGGAGTGGCCGTGGATGAGGATGGTCAGATTTACGTGACCGAGGCGGTCAGCCTGCGCTCGCGAGGCGGGAACCATCTAATCCGCGTCATCAGCCCCGATGGCGAGGTGAGCACGCTGACCGGCCAACGCTTCGTCACCGCCTACGCGGATGGGCCGCTGGAGGATGCCAGATTCCACCATCCGGTGGACATTGAGGTGGATGCAGCGGGGAACCTCTACGTGGCGGACTCGCTCAACCACTGCATCCGCCGCATTTCACCTGATGGTATAGTCTCCACTGTGGCAGGCAGGTGCGGCCATGCAGGCTATTCCGACGGCCTGGGCGACGAAGCGGAGTTCAACCTGCCGCAGGGGCTGGCGTTGGATGCCGAGGGCAACATCTACGTCGCCGACACCCGCAACAACCGCATTCGCAAGATTGTTTTCGAGTAGCAGGGTTTGAAGCATTCTGTGAGACAGTATCACATTTGGACCAGCGGCTGTCAGATGAACGTGGCCGATTCGACGCGCCTGGCTGATGAACTGGAAGCGTTGGGCTATGCACCTACCTCGCAGCCTGAGGAAGCTGATGTCGTTGTCCTCAACACCTGTGTGGTGCGCCAGAGCGCCGAGGATCGGGCGGTAGGGCGACTCACGTCTCTCAAGCCGCTGAAGGAGCGCAGGCCCCGGATGGTGTTGGCCGTCATGGGCTGTTTGGTGGGCGTGCGCCCAGCAGACGATCTACCTCAGCGCTTCTCCCATGTGGACGTCTTTCTGCCTCCCTCAGACCCGGAGCCGCTGATCGCTCTCCTGCGTCAGCGCGAACAGGAGCCAAGAAGCAGGATACGGGAAGCAGGCGGCGGGGGCCTGCGATCGAGAAGGGGGGCGGTGGCCTTTCAGGATATGCAGAACGTAAGTCCTGAGGCTGCGGCTATGGGTTTGATCCGGACCGAGCGCGTCCTGCAGCCAGCGTCTTGCATCTTGCCCCCTGTGACCGCCTACGTCCCCGTCATCTACGGCTGCAACCACGTCTGTGCCTATTGCATCGTGCCGTACCGTCGCGGGCGGGAGCGCAGTCGCCCACTGAAAGAGATCGTGGCTGAGGTCCAAGCCCTCGCCATCCAGGGTGTGCGCGAGGTGACGCTGCTGGGGCAGATCGTGGATCGCTACGGCTACGATTGGAGGAACGATGGTTCAGCTCTGAGTCCCGATCTCGCTGACTTGCTGCGGGCGGTGCATGATGTTGATGGTCTCTGGCGCGTGCGCTTCCTAACCTCGCATCCCAGCTATATCAGCGACCGCATCCTGGATGCTATAGCGGAACTGCCCAAGGTGTGCGAGCACATTGAGGTGGCGGTGCAGGCGGGAGATGACGACGTGCTGCGCCGCATGCGGCGAGGCTACGGTGTGGCCGACTATCGCACCCTTGTGGAAAAGATCCGCCTGCGGCTGCCAGGCTGCAGCATCGCCACCGACATCATCGTGGGCTTCCCTGGGGAGACGGCTGCCCAGTTCCAGGCCACGGTTGATCTGCTCGCGGACTTGAGGCTAGACGTGGTCCACGTGGCTGCCTACTCGCCCCGGTCGGGCACCCTGGCCGCTCGCAAGATGGTTGACGACGTGCCGGCGGAGGAGAAGAAGCGACGGCTGAAGGTGGTGGACGAGTTGCAGGAGCAGATCGTGGGCCAGATCAACCGCCGCCTGCTGGGGCAGACGGTGGAGGTATTGGTGGAGGGGAAGCACAAGGGGAAGTGGCGCGGGCGCACACGCACGAACAAGCTCGTCTTCTTCCAGGATGATGCCGACTGGCGCGGCCGGTTGGCCACTGTGCGCATCACCTGGGCTGGGCCGTGGTCGATGCAGGGGGAAGCGATGGCTGGCGCGTCGCCATAGCCATGTTCGCCCTGTTCATCATCTTCACAGATGGGACCTCCGAGTCCTCCACAGGACTCGGAGGTCTTTGTGTTGCGCTTGGACTCAGCCGTGTGGGCTAGGGGTCCGGAATGCAAAGCTTCTGGCCTACCCAGATGAAGTTCGGGTTGGTCAGGCCATTGGCGGCCATGATCGCGGACACCGGCACGCCGTAGCGCAGGGAGATGGAGGAGAGCGTTTCGCACTTCCTCACCACATGCCAGGCCACGCATGGCGGAGGCGTCTGCTGCTGGCGGTTCGTGAAGTTGGCGTGCACACACTCGTGCTTGGGCGGGAAGGTGACCGTGACCTTGCGTGACGTCCCCGACACTGACCACCAACCATCTTGCAGGGTCTCCTCGACGAAGTAGCTACCGGGGTCGAGGTCGCCAAAGCGGTAGTACCCGGTACCGTCGGTGATCGTCGTGTCCAGCACATTGCCGCCAAGATCCAGCAGCTTGATCTGCCAGTTGGGCAGGCCCGCGCCATCGAAAGTGTCTGTCTTGTAACCATCAATGCAGATGTCACGTGGGGCCTGCTTGTTGACGAAGACGACGATAGCTACGATCTCTTCGTCGCTCGGCACCAAGGTTACCGCGAGCTTCGGCGGCGAGATGGGCTTCCATCCGACCTGTAGCTCCTCCCAGACCACGTAGTCTCCCATGGACAGGCCGCAGACCTGGAAGTAGCCCGTGCCATCGGTCCAGCGGTGCCAGCTCTTGCCTGTGGCGACATTCTGGATGGTGATGTTCCACAGGGGCAGGCCGACCTCGAACTCGTCCACCTTCCAGCCCTCGATGCAGCCACGCGGCGGTGCGTTGCGGAAGATGGGGGCCTCAACGTCATCGCCTAGCCCGGGGTACACGATGAGCACTTCCTGCTGCTCGCCTTCCAGGGCCGTCCAGCCAACTGGACGGTCCTCTTCGAAGACCCACGTCCCCAGCGTCACTCCGCAGATGCGGTAGTGGCCATTGGGCTCAGTGACCGCCACCAGGACCTCGTTGGGGCTGTCCTTGGCCCAGGCCCGGATCGTCCAGTTATCCAGACCGAAGCCATTGTCGTCCAGCTTGAAGCCTTGAGCGCACAGGTCCGGCGCACGATTCTTGAAGCGTACCTGCTCGCACACTTCCACGTTGTCCACCGTCACCGTGAACTCCTGAGCGGTGATGGGCGTCCAGCCAGGTTCCACTTCCTCCCAGATGGTCCACTCCCCCAGCGTCAGGTCGTCGAAGCGGAAGTAGCCATCCTCATCGGTCACAGTGCAGAATGTGGGGTCTTCTTCACCCTTGGGTTGAGCGCACACAGACCAGCCCGGCAGCCCTCGGTGCTGGTCGTCAACCTTGTACCCTTCCACGCAGCCAGTCCACCTGCGGCGGTTCTGGAAGACGAACTTGTAGCAGTCGTCTTCGCTCTCCATGGGATACAGCACGACCTCTGCCTCGCCGCTCCAGGGCTCGGCCGGCTCCCAGGGATACTGCACGACCTCGCGGATGAGCCACTTGCTGGGCGTTAGGTCATCGAAGCGCACCTGGCCGCTTTGATCGGTCACTCCCGACTGCCATGTGCCGCCAGATGTGGGCTTGATCTGAATCTCCCAGCCTTCCAGTGGCGAGCCGTCGGCCTCGTCTGTCTTGGCCACGATCAGGCAAGCGGGGATGGGCACTTCTCTGTTCTTGAAGCGGATCTCGTAGCAGCCATCGTGGCCGTACTCCAACTCCTTCTGGAACTCACTGGCCGTTACCGGTTCCCAGCCTCGCGGCACGACCTCAGAGAAGGTCCACAGACCCGGGGACAGGTTGTCGAAGTGGAAGTAGCCGCTGTCGTCCGAGACCGTTTGCAGTGGCTCTATCCCCTCCATGTATGCCTCAATGATGAAGCCGCCCAGGCCGAGGTGTTGGTCATCGATCTTGCGGCCAACCACGCAGATAGCGCCGGGAAACTGGGTGTCGGGGCCGCCGCCGGCGGTAGGCACGCATAGAGTCTGGCCAACGTAGATGAAGTCGTAGTTTCGGAGAGTGTTTGCCTTGGCCAGTTCCGAGGTGGTCATCCCGTAGCCCTGGGCGATGCTGCTCAGTGTCTCGCCGCGCCGTACGATGTGTGTCTGGCTACAGGCCGGCGCGGCCATCGCCGAGCGGGCTCCGCTCCCCCACAGCCCTGGCACCGCCAGCGAACCGACGAGGGTCGCTATCGCCAGCACCAGTGCAGCAGTCAGGGTCAAGGCCAAGGAGCGCTGCCAATTCTTGAACTTCATGATGTCTCTCCCTCCTTCGAGTGCTTCCATTTTGATAGCGCAGTGATGCGCGCTACCTGTGCGGGGTGAGCGGGTTCCGGGCTAGACGATGTCTCTCCCTCTGGAACCTTCCGTCTCACGGATTCACAAACTCACAGACTTGAGATGAGACACTGGCCTGGCGCTGTACTTCCTGACCTCTGGCGCCAGGCCAGCGGACACTAGGGATCGCAGATCAGTAGTTCGTCTCCCACGTAGATCACGTTGGGATTGACGATGTCGTTGTCAGCGACAATGGCCGCCACCGTCGTCCCATAAGCGGTAGCTATAGCGCCGAGATACTCTCCTCTTTGGATCACATGGACCCAGCACTGCGTTTCAGGTGGAAGAGGCGGTTCGGGCGGGACGGGCGGCCACGGCGGGACGGGCATGCAACCCTTCAGGCTGATCTCATCTAGATTGACGTCCACTTCCTGCTGGGCATCGCCCCACTTCTTCCATACTCGTAAGAACAGCGCGATCTTGCTGCTCGGGGCCTGGAACTGCACGCTGAAGGGCGCCATGACGCCGGGCGCTGTGCGGGGATAGATGTCGTCCCAGGGCAGTTCCTGCCAGTTTTCCACCTTCGTCCAGTCGGTGCTGCCGTCGGTCGTGTAGCCCCACTGCACGCGGTAGCGATAGGGATCCGCGCCTTCCCATCCATGCTCTCCCTGGCGGATCATGCCGTAGAGCGATAGCTCGTAGGTGGCTCCCGGCCACAGGCCGCAAACGGTCTGGTGGATACCTGCGTAGCGGTTGGGATCGGATGCCGCCTGGCAGATGGTGCTGATCTCGATGAGCTGCGAGTGCTTTCCGCCGGCGACCACGCGTGCCCATATGTCGTCGTGGAAGCCATAGCTGGCCGCACAATCGTTGTCGAAAGCGCTCCAGCCGCTGCCCACGCCATTCGTGAAACCGCTTTCGAAGTCGCCGTTGAAAAGCAGGTCAGGACCACCGCAGATGACTTCGGGCTCGGGGGGTTCCGGCGGAGCGGGCTCAGGTGCAGCGGGTTCTTCGGGCTCGCACGGTTCCTCGGGCACAGGGGGCACAGGGGGCACAGGGGGCGCCGGCCAGCCTACCACGGGACCGAAAAGGCTGGCGCCGTCGAGGTTGACGTTCAGCTCGCGGTACCAATCTCCCCACTTCTTCCACACGCGCACGAACACGGTCAGCTTGTTTCCTTCTGCCATGACCGTAGCGCTGTGCTCGTTGAAGCCGCCAGGGTGCAGGCGAGGATGATAGTCATCCCAGGGGAATTCGTTCCAGTCGGTGACGGCTGTCCAGTCATCGCCGCCGCTGTGGTCGAAGCCGACCTGCACCCGATAGCGCCAGGGGTCGGGATCGGTGTCGTCGGCTCGCAACATGCCGCGAATGTTGAACTCGTAGCTACCGCCGGGGATGACATTCACCGTTTGGAAGATGCCAGCATAGCGGTCGGGGTCGCCGCCAATCTTGTGGGTGTTGATCTCAAGGAGCTGGGAGTGTTCACCGTCCCACACCACAGGGCTCCACATCTCGTCGTAGAAGCCATACCCGGCTGTCCCGCCGTTGGTGAAGCACTGCCAACCTTTGCCCACCATGCCGCAACCTTCGTGGTAGGCAAAGCCGCCCTCGAAGTTGCCGTTGATCAACAGTTCTGCGTCCACGGTCGCCAGGGGGCTGGACGCGACCAGGGTGACGCTGAGCAGCAGGGCAAACAGTGTTGCGAGGGGTACTACCTGTCTTCGTGCCGTCATAAGAGCTCCTCCTTCACTAGGCCGACTGACTTGACCAGGACCTGCGACGGGCACTCCATGCGGGACGGTGAGCCAGCTATGGAGCAGGCCCGCACTTAGGCCTGATCATGCTCTCTGGCGAACGCAAGAACCTGGAGACGTTCGCCGACCTCACGTCGTACCTACCAACCTCTCAGGTTGACGTGTACATTATAGCATATTCTCGGAGTTTCGTCAAGTTCTCGTATTGACTTACCATTTGCCTTCGGCCTTCAACATAGTAGACGTAATACAGAGCAAAAGGTCGCGGTAACCTGTATACTAGACCCGGGCCTACTCAGGCTGGCTCAGGTGCAACGCACTTCGGTTGTGGAATCGGGCTGTTCTGAGGCGCGATTCGGTCAAGCCAATGGCTAGATATGGAGCGGATCAAGTGCGTTGCACCGGGGCAGGACCTCCAGCTTCCAGCTTTCCAATGCGGACAAGGCCCGCTCAGCGTAGGCGCGGTAGCGTCGCCGCTTGTTGCGCACCGGAGGCAGAAGCGGCGGCATCAGGCCGAAGTTTGCCTTCATGGGTTGAAATCCGTTCGGGTCGGCATGGGTGACGTAGTGGAACAGTGCCCCGAGCATAGTGTGGCGCGGCAGGGAAACCGGCGGGAGGCCCTGGATCAGCCGCGCCGCGTTGAGCCCTGCCAGAAGGCCACCGGCTGCGGAGCTCACGTATCCCTCGCTGCCGGTGATCTGCCCGGCGAAGAAAAGGTCAGGACGGCCACGGAACTGCAGTGTCGGCTCAAGGAGCAGAGAGGAATCTATAAAAGTGTTGCGGTGCATCTGCCCGAAGCGCACGATTTCCGCCTCTTCCAGCCCAGGGATCAAATGCAGCACCCGCGTTTGCTCGCCCCACTTGAGGTTGGTCTGGAAGCCAACCAGGTTGTAGAGCGTGCCGGCCAGATTGTCCTGCCGCAACTGAAGGACGGCAAAGGGGCGTCTGTCTGTCCGTGGGTCGCGCAGCCCGACGGGGCGCATGGGGCCGAAGGCCAGTGCGTCAGAGCCTCGGGCGGCCAGCACTTCCACCGGTAGGCAGCCTTCGAAGAAACGCTCATCCTCCTTCTCGAATTGCCGCAGCTCAATGGTCTCCGCTGCCAGCAGCGCCTCCACGAACGCGTAGTATTCCTCTTGGCTCAGCGGACAGTTGACATAGTCCCCCGGGGTCTCCGCATCGCGGTCGCGGTCGTAGCGGGACTGTCGCCAGGCGGGGGGCATGCGGATCGACTCCAGGGTGATGATAGGAGCCATGGCGTCGTAGAAGTGGAGGTAGCGCTGGCTTGTGAGTTCGGCGATGGCCTGGGCCAGCGGTTCGGAGGTCAGCGGGCCTGTGGCAATGATGGTGGGTACCGCTTCGGGGATGGCAGTGACTTCCTCGCGGCGCACGGTGACGTTGGGGTGGTGGGTCACCGCTTCGGTGACCGCCTGGGCGAAGGTGTCGCGGCCCACGGCCAGTGCGCCGCCGGCGGGCAATGCGGTGTCATCGGCGCAGCGGATGACCAGCGAGCCCATCCGTCGCAACTCTTCCTTCAGCAGCCCCTGTGCCCGGTCAACGAGGTTGGAGCCCAGCGAGTTGGAACAGACCAGTTCGGCGAAGAGGCCGCTGGTGTGTGCCGGCGTCATCTTGTGCGGCCGCATCTCGAATAGCGTGACCTGCACGCCACGGTCGGCTGCTTGCCACGCGGCCTCCGAACCGGCCAACCCTGCGCCGATGACCATCAACTCGTCCATTAACCGCCCTCCACGCCTGTTGCTGGCTGCATCTTACCATAATCTCAGCAGAGAGGCAAAAGCGCTTCACAACTAATCAACCCATGTCATTGCGAGGAGCGGTTCTTGCGACGAAGCAATCCCCATGCGCGTTGGGAAGACTGCTTCGTCACTTCGCTACGCTCCCTTCCTCGCAATGACAGAGGGAGGCTGAGTAGATATGGCACTTCCTCATGAATGAAGTGGGCGTGGTGGGGACAAAGCTGAAGTTCGAGCCGATAAAGGCGAAGTTGATCGGCCGTGCAGGCTCATCCGGCTGCCTGGGACGAGGGATCGCAGATCAGCAGTTCCTGTCTCACGTAGATCACGTTGGGATTGACCATGCCGTTGTCAGCGACGATAGCCGCCACCGTCGTTCCATGGGCGGCAGCGATGACGCTGAGAGTATCGCCTCTTTGGACAACATGGATCCAACACTGCGGCCCAGGTAGGCTGGGGAAGGCAGAAGCGCAGGCGCGCAGGCTGATCTCGTCTAGGTTGACAATGACCTGCTCCTCAGGATTGCCCCACTTCTTCCAGACGCGGAGGAACAGCGTCATCTCGCTGGCCGGGGCCTGGAACTGCAGGCTGAAGGGCATCATGGCGCCGGGTGCCGTGCGGGGATAGATGTTATCCCAGGGTATCTCTTGCCAGTTGTCCACGTCTGTCCAGGCGGTGCTGCCGTCGATCGTGTAGCCCCACTGTACGCGGTAGCGATAGGGGTCCGCATCCTGCCAGCCATGCTCTGCTTGCCGGATCATGCCGTGGAGCGAGAGCTCGTAGATGGTCCCCGGGCACAGCCAGCAGACGGTCTGGTAGATGCCGGTATAGCGGTCCGGATCCGACGCTCCCCAGGACCTGGTGTTGATGCCGATGAGCTGCGAGTGCTCTCCGCCAGCGACCACGGGTGCCCACATGTCATCGCAGAAGCCGTAGCTGGCCGCTGCGTCATTGTCGAAAGATGTCCAGTTGTTGCCTACGCCGTTCATGAATCCGCCTTCGAAGTCGCCGTTGACCAGCAGGTTAGGGCCATCGCAGGTCAAATTGGACTTCGGGGGCTCTGGTGGAGCGGGCTCCTCGACGGTGGACGGCTTCTCCTCTGCGTCCATGCCTGCCACGGGACCGAAAAGGCTGATGCCGTCGACGTTGAGATCGATCTCCCAGTACCAATCGACGTTGCACAAGCGCACGAACACGGTCAACTCGCTTGCTTGAGCTTCGACGGTGGTACTGTATTCGTTGAAGCTGCCGGGGGTGGTGCGAGGATGATAGTCGTTCCAGGGGAGTTCGATCCAATCGGTGACCGTTGCCCAATCATTCGCCCCGCTGTGGTCGAAGCCTACTTGGATACGATAGCCTAAGCGGCGGGGACCGTTATCGTCGGCTCGTAGCATGCCGTGAATGGTGAACTCGTAGCTGTCGCCGGGGCTGACGTTGGCCTTCTGGAAGATACCGGCGCAGATGTCGGGGCCGCCGCCAATCTGGTGGGTCTTGATCTCAATGAGTTGGGAGTGTTCCCCCTCCCAGACGACAGGACCAGACATCTCGTCGTAGAAGCCGTAGACAGCCCTCTCGTTGCTGGTGAAGCATTGCCAGCTCTCGCCCACCATGCCGCATCCTTCCAGGTAGGCGAATCCGCTCTCGAAGTCACCGTTGCTCAGTAGCTCTCCATGCACAGTCGCCAGGGGGCTGGAAGCGACCAGGCTCATGGTGAGCAGCAGTGCGAACAGTGCCGAGAGGGCCACGACGCGTGTTCGTGCCATCACAAGCGTTTCTCCTTGCTGCGGGCTAACTGAATGACTTGCATGACCAAAAGGCTTCCATTTTTCATTAATGTTTTCATTGATGAAGACGCAACAGCGGGGGAAAAGTCGC
>CAZPMV010000091.1:9237-11345 GCA_964587335.1 uncultured Anaerolineales bacterium | reverse complement strand
TGGAAGGGGGTCTGTTCTTCCAATGGCTCTAGTGTATCACCATTAGCTCATTCTGGCAAGTTGCTGGCGAGAGACAGAAAAGAAGAAGCCCCCGGGATGTCCCGGAGGCTCCTTGTCTGTGTCTCTTGCCGTCTGCAACGTTGTGGTGACTAAGGCATCACCGCAGCGTTGTAGGTCGCCGTCTGGTTGGTCCAGATGTTGTTCATGATGCCCACGATGGGCTGGCTCGAGTCAACAATCACCGTGCCCTCCCAATCAGCAGGCAAGCCAGCCAACGGCTCGCCTGGGTCATCGCTCTGGTAGCGGGTGTTCCAACCCTGTGCGCCATAGCCCGGGATAGTGACGACCTGGCCCGGCACGGCCACACTGCCATCGCTGTTGTAGAAGGTGGTGGTGACCGTGGCGGCGCTGCTCGCCGTGTTCTGGTAGATAGCGCCAGACCACTTCTCCCAGGTGCCAAAGTACCTGCGCGTCATGATGGGGTAAGCCAGCTTCATCGCGGCATCGTCGGCCGGCGTGCCCATGCTGTAGGATCCGGTCTGATCCGAAGGCTTCTTCCAGATGGTGTTGACGATTCCCACCACCGGCACGTTCGATTCGATGATCGCCAGGCCGTTCCAGTTGGTGCTCACCGGCTCGAACACCCCGCCCGCCTCGCTGTGATAGCGGGTATTGAAGCCATCTGAAGCATACGGAGCAATACTCTGGCTGACCGCAGGCACCGCCAGCGAGCCATCGCGATTGTAGAAGTACATAGTCAGATTCGCCGTGGTGCTGTTGGGGTTCATGACGATAGCACCACTGTAGATCTGCCAGTTGGCAAACTTCTTCTTGAAGATCGAGGGTGCGTACAAGGTGGTGGAGGGGTTGGCGACACCGGGATAGGTGCTACTGCCCCAGTTCCACAAGGTGGTCACAACTACGGCTACCTTGTGCGCCGAGGTGACCTTGGCTGCGCCAACCCAGTTGTTTGTGCCTGGGTCAGGCCCGAAGTCCGGAATCGCTGAGTAGTCCCACACGTCGTAAGTGCCCTGCGCTCTGCCCGGGATGGTGTCGTTGCGGGTGTACACCGGAGCGCTCTGCCCACGAGTGTAGAAGTCCACCTGCACACTAGCATCAGTGGTCTCCGTGTTCTGCACAGTCACCTTGGACGACTGGTAGGTGCGCTTGTACAGAGCCGGAGCGTACACGGTGTTGGCACCCTGGGAGAAGCCAGTGTAGGCCGCAGCCGTGATGCCATCCCCCGACCCCCCACCGGTCCACAGCAGATGGCTCACCGCCGCGATGGGGCGATCTGACGACAGGATGGCTGAGCCCAGCCAGCCTGAGGGCAAGCCCGTCAACTGGGTGTCCCAGGACGCATGTCCTGCGTAGGGGACGTTGGCCGAATCGCTGTAGGCGACCGTGCCCGCCTGGTTGTAGAAGTCAGCAACCACATGGGCTTGACCACCGGAGTCCAGGTTCATGGCATAGATCTTGGCGTTGCCTGTACCCGGGTTAGGCCCTCCCGCTGCCACTACCAGCGGGGTGACCAGTAGCAAAACGACGGACAGCAAAAAACCCCACTTCTTCATGGTACTTACCTCCTCCTAATAATGATATTGGTGATTACGGAAGTGAAACGCACGAACGAGTTCAGGCGCTTTTCTCCCAATGCCTGATAGCATTATATCACGAGGCGTCGCCTGATTCAATAGCCCGTTTGGATAGTCCCCGCCAGGTTCGGCAGCAGACGCCGGATGCGCTGCCCAACTTGGCCCGCAAGAGGCTAACCCTTCTGTACTACCCTTGTTTGCGAATAGACACCGATGCCCCTGCCAAAGGGTTCGTCGAAGGTTAATGCTGGACATCCTTATGCTGGCGAGTTGACTGGTTTGTCAGAAGGCTCCTCTATGCCGCAGCACAGTGCCGATGGTGCGCCAAAGGATGCGCAAGTCGAGCAAAAGCGAGTAGTTTCGAATGTAGTACAAATCGTCCTCAGTATGCAGGTGCATGGTGTGTTCGCTGCGGCCGCTCACTTGCCACCAGCCGGTCATGCCCGGCGGCACAGCGAACCGCTGTCGCTGCCAGCTCTCGTAGTGTTGCACCAGCAAGGGCAGTTCCGGGCG
>CAZPMV010000091.1:0-9137 GCA_964587335.1 uncultured Anaerolineales bacterium | reverse complement strand
TGGATAGGGCCAGGTCAAAGAGGCGTTTCACAACTCGGTCGAATCCATCGATCACAGGGTCGCGCAGGCCGATCAAGGGCACGCCGTGGAAGTCCTCGATGGTAGCCTGGAAGAAGGCCAGGCTGAACACGTCAGGGACTACACGCACTCTCACCGGTAGCTCCTGAAGCCTGAAGACAAGCCTGGCGAACTCCTCGTAGGCTCGCAGGGGCAGTGCGAAGATCACCTCACTGATGTCTCGCTGGCGAATGATGGTCACGGCCTGCTGCAGAGTGCCCAGGACGGGGATGTCCTCAATCACGCGGCCCTGCTTGGTGGGATCGTCGTCCACATAACCTTCGAGACGCAGTCCTGTCCACTGGTATTCTCGTGCCTGGCGTACGATATTCTGTCCCAAGTCGCCGGCGCCAACGATCAGCACCCTACTCACCCGCTGCTCCTGCTCACTCAAAACACCCCACAGCAGGCGCAACAGCAACCGCAGGCCGAGCAGGAAGATCAGATCAATCAAGTAAAAGCAGGCGAAAAGGAGCCGAGGAACCTCGCGGAAGGAGAGGTAGAGGACTCCGGCAAACACCAGGGTGCTCGCACTAACGGCCAAGAAGGTTGACCACCCCTGCTCTTTCGGGTGGAGAATGCGCTTGGGGTCGTAGGCGGACATGGTGGGGAGGATGACGCCCCAGATCACGACGACCATAGCGTAGAGGAGAGGATGCAGGTAGACGTGACGCGGCTCCAACCGGTGGCTGAAGGGAAGCCACAGTCGCGCCAGTCGGGCCAGGTACAGAGCAAGAGGAGTGAGTAACAGATCGAAAGTGACCAGAACGACCGTGTAATTGAACGTGATCCGCTTGTTCATGGCTGCGTCGATCAGTCGTCCTGGTACAAGCTTACAGGGTACGCGCCGGCCCTTGGGTCTGGTTGGTTCAGCATACTATCTGCCTCATTATTCATTCCCGGCCGAAATGGTTGGCCAACGCCTCATCCATGGACTGCTCTACCTGGGGGATGAGCTCTCTCAGTTTTCCGCCTATCTCTTGGTCTATCTCGTCCCAGAGCATGTTCTCTTCCTCGCAGATGAAGAAGCCCACCAACGGATCTACAGTGGGATTACTCAGCCCATCCAAGCGCGCCTGCAGCAAGTCCGGCATGGTATCCGGAATCAGATGGACGTGCCGCTGTCCCTTGCTGCCAGGCACCTCAACGGGCTGACCTGCCAAGGCCGCGCTGTGAGCGGTCGCCCAGCGCTTGAACAAGTTTGACAACGTGTCCTCATCGTTGTACAAGATCCACCGCCCATCTTTCGATTCCGCATTGTAGTATAGGTCGTAGCAGAAATACGGGCAGGCTTCCAGCACAATGCGAGCTTCCAGCCGGCCATACTTGCCATCCCCTTGCAAACGGGAGGCCAACACTTCGTAGTCCCGCAGGCCACCGTCCAGGAACTCGCCGATCTGAGTTTCGATCTCGGTCCGGACTGCGGCCTCAAAGTCATCCAAGGGCGTGGGTGTAGGCATGGGCAAGGGCGTGGGCTCGCACCCGGCCATCAGGAGCCCCAGGCAGATGATGATTAGGGTAGCGCTTGTCACTTTGTGTCGCACCGTTGTCCCTCCTTGATGTCCGGCACTGCTGGTGGTGGCTAACGGCGAGCATTATACCACGACTGAATGCTGATGGCAATCCAAGGAGTCTAGCGTCTACACAGAGAGTGGAACAGTTCCTCGTAGCGGTCGGTGACCGCCTCCCAGTCGTAGAGGGCGGCGGCGCGCTCCTCTGCCCGCCGCCGATATTCGGCGACCAATGCCGGATCGTCCAACAGCCGTTGCAGAAGCGAGCGTAACGCTTCTGCCCCCTGTGTGCCATCGTAGGCGAAGCCGGCATCGCCGATGGTCTCGCGGTTCTCCTCGGTGCCATTGGCGGCCACACAACTGCCGAAGGCCATCGCTTCTACCAACGCCGGGTGGGTACCGCCCACCTCCGAGGTCTCCACGAAGATGTAGGCGTTGGAGCCCAACTCATGGTAGCCCTCGCCGAATAAGTAGCCAGTGAAGGTGACGTTGGGGCCAGCATTTGTCCTCAGATCGGCGATGTAGGCTTGGGCATAGGCCGCGTCGCCCACGATGACGCACTTCAGGTCGGTGTCCAGCCCAGCGAACGCTTCAACCAGGTGGTGAGCGCAGTTTTCGGGCACCAGCCGGCCCACGAAGAGCACGTAGCCGCCAGGTTCCAGTCCGTAGCGAGCCAGGTGCTTGCCCGCCGGCAGGCGCGGCACACCGGCGCCATAGGCGATGTAGGTGGACTCGGTTCTGTGCACCTGCCGGTAGTAGCGCTGAACAGCCCGCGAGTCGGTGATGATGGCAGTGGGCAGATACTTGGCCAAACGCTCGGCGAAGCGGATATAGCGCTTGGCCAGCGTCGGCCATTTCTGCCTCTTCCAGTCCAGTCCATCCACATTGAGCACCGATACCTGCCCGGCCAGGCGGGGGATCCAGGTCACAGGGCTATTGCCAGCGATGAAGTAGAGCGCGACATCGTACCCCTGCCTCAGGGCGTGGAGCGACGAGATGAAGGAATGGACGATGGTGTCCAGGTACTTGTTGGCGATGGTGGGCAGCTTGACCAGTCGCATACCCTTGTAGATGGGTTCCGCATAGGTCACGTGGTGCGTGCGGCAGTAGACAGTAACCTCGTGGCCGCGTCGCACCAAGCGGCTGCCCAGTTCCTCAACACAGGTTTCGAATCCACTGTAGCTGGCTGGCACCCCGCGGGTGCCCAACATAGCGATTCTCATGCGTTGGTTTCCCGTATCAGCACTCTCGAATTTGGAGTCAACAGGCCACCGTACAGATCGGCCGTGCGTCGCGCGATGCGGTCCCAGGCGAATTCCTGCTCCACCAGACGGCGACCGGCGGCGCCCATCGTCTCGCCCCTCTCGGGGTCGGCCAACAGTTCGTTGAGAGCGTCGGCCAGAGCCGTGGGATCGTCCGGAGGTACCAGTAGCCCCGTATGGCCGTGCCGAACCACCTCGCCCAGGCCGCCGATGTTGCTGACCACCACCGGCCGGGCGTAAGACCAGGCCATGAGCAAGACGCCGCTTTGGTAGATGCGCCGATAGGGCAGTACCACGACGTCGGCAGCACGGTAGTAAGCCGCTACGTCCTCGTCGGGGATGTAGGCGATGCGAGCCCGCACGTGTTGGGCCAATCCTAGTTCACGCATCAGCGCCTCGTAGCGCCCCCAATCATCCTTCCACACCTGGCCGGCGATGAGCAACAGCGTGTCAGGATGGGTGGCGATTACCGCTGGCAACGCTCGCAGCAGCGTGTCCAGTCCCTTCACTCGCTTGATCTGACCAAAGAACAGGAGCACTGGCCGCTCGGCGTCGAGACGGAGCCTGGCTCGCGCCTCCGTCCGGGAGAGCAGCGCATCCCCCGCGTACGGCAGGTAGTGGCCGTGGGGGATGACGGCCACCCGTGCTGGGTCGAGCTTGAACTGCGCAAGCAACTCGCGCCGGTTCTGCTCCGCATGGACGATCAACGCGTCCGCTTGGCCGTAGAGCTGCTGGAACAGCGCCTGAGTGTGGAAGCGCGCGTTGAAGGGAATCACGTCGTGAGCAGTGATGACGATACTGACTCCCCTGCGGCGTAGGCGGCGCAAGAAGATGTGGTCGGCCGGTCCCAGCAGGAAGTAGTGCAGGTGGGCAATCTGCACACCCTCACGTGCGGCGCTGGCACCGATCTGGCTGAGTGCTCGCCAGTAGCGCCAGGCTCGCAGTGGCGCAGGGTCATCGCCAAAGATGCCCTGAAAGGGATAGTGCACCGCCAGCCCTGCAGGAGTGTCGCAGGCCGCCGTCTCGTCGCAGGTGAGCAATGTGACGTCCACGCCAGCCCGGCGCAGCTCGTCGCACAAGGCGAAGTCATAGTAGTGCATCCCCCGGTGGCCACCCACCGGCTCGATCATCCAGACTCTGGGCGAGGGCATGCTAGCTCTCCGACTCCACAAGTGCAATCAGGCGGTCGACCCACACGTCGGCCACCATCCCCCTTCGTTCTCATGATCGTTCTCATGAACTGGTGTATAGTTGTCGTCCACTGCAATCTAGGTGATGTACCCCAGCCCTCGCAGCTTGTCCCGCATGTCCTTCTCTTCTTGGGCAGTGTGCCCGGCTGCAGTCTGCCGCTCCAGTACAATCTCGGCGTAGCGACGCGGGTGCGCAGCCAGATGAGCGGGCTCGAAGATATCGATCAGCACTTGGCCGTCCATATGCTGCGGCACGGTCTGGCCCAGGGCATACAGCACTGTGGGAGCGATGTCGGCGATGGTACCGCCCGTCAATTCCGCACTAGAGCGCACTCCCGGCCCGGCGGCGATGAAGATGCCATCCATGGTGTGCACGCCAAAGTACTCGCGCATCTCCGCCAGGGGCGCAGGCTGCGCCCAGATTTCGGGTAGCCCCTTTTCGGCGTAGTGTCTCGGCCCAGTGACGTACACAATGTCCGGCGCGATCTCCAAGAAGGGGCCACTGTAGATCTCCTCGCGCCTGAAGATCTCGGTGGCAACCGGTTCCTCCGTCTCCGGATCGCGGGCAGCGCGCAAGGCGTCCATGACGTCATTTCGCACTCGCTCGAACTCCGCGCCGGGCTGGACCGCTCCCTGCGGCTGGCGGCCCCGCACGTTGATCTCGATGCCAGCGGCCGGATGGTACATCGGGAAGTGATAGGCGCGAGTGCGGGGCCAGTCCACCATGTCCAGGTCCATGTGGTAGCCGCGGGCGCGATGCACCAGGCTGGCTGGAAGCAAGCGGCGGAACCTCTCCTCAAAAGGAAGTACACGGCGCGCAGCGTCAATGCTGCGGCGGATCAGCCGCGAGACGGGGCTGGGTTGCTCTCGTCTCTGCACGAGGAATCCCATCTCCCGCAGCCAGGCGTTGGGGTAGACATCGCGGGTTGGATGTGGCCCGCCGCCATGGTCGGACATGATAAGGATGAACGTGTCATCGTCAGCCAACTCCAGCAGCCGCCCCACCTGGGTGTCACTGACCTCGTAATGCCGATCAATGGCGTCGCCGAACTTCTGCGCTCGCTGGCAGCCATACTGTGGGAAGCGGGGATCGCGGTATTGCCAGAAGTCGTGCTGGGCGCGATCGATCTCTCCCAGCACGAGAACTAGCGCGTCCAACTCCTGCTGGCGGGCCAACTCCAGTACCATGTCCGTGCGCTGCTCCAACATGACCAGCCCCTTGCTCAGGATTTCCTCCTCGGAGGCGTTGAGGAAGTAGTCAGCAGAGAAGTTGTAGCTCTGGGGCAGCGTCTCGCCCCACTTCTCGGGGTAGGTGAAGTTGCGCTTTGTGTCCGGACATGGGTAGCCGCTGAGCAGGAAGCCGTTGACCTGCCAAGGGGAATAGGTCACCGGCACGCAGATGGCCGCGACCTGATGGTCAGCCTGGCCCAGGATGTCCCAGAAAGTGGTGCCGGCTATCCGTGCTGCGGTGACAATGTTTTCGTTGACGTTGGTGTAGGTAGTGGGGTCGTAGGTGCGCCACTGGAAGATGCCGTGACCGCCGGGGTTTACGCCGGTCATGAAGGTGGACCAGGCCGGCGCGGTGACCGGCGGCAGTGTGGAGCGCAGCGGGCCGCGCACGCCACGCTCGATCAGTCTCTGCAGGTTAGGCAACTTGCCTTGCGTCAGCAGGGGGTCAATGACATCAAACGTCGCGCCGTCCAGACCGATCAACAGAAGTCTCAACCTACGCATCTCTCTCCCTACTTTTCGTGCTCTCTTTCGTGCTCCATCTTTCACCTGCTGTGCTTCTGGCAGCCAGCCCCACCAGCATCCAGAACAGGGGGAATACACCGTAGGAGAGCAGTCCCCAGGCAGCCAGCCCGTGAACCAACACAGCGACAAGTCCTGCCAGCAATCCCCGCGCCAGCGGCACTGTGTGCCACAGTGCTGCGCTGTCCTCCCCTCTGCTGGGCCAGGACTGCAGCAGTACCACGCCCATGAACGCCAGGAAGAGCAGCAGCCCCAGCAGCCCCGCCTCGCTGGCCAGCGCAAGGTAGACGTTGTGCACTTTGTGTGACTTGCCTTCCATCAACCAGCGCCAGCCAGTGCCGTAGTCTGGCGCCACGCGCACGAAGTTGTCTAGGCCAATACCGGTGAGCGGGTGGTCGGCGATCACAGCCAGCGCTGTGCGATTCAGATTCTCCCGCACGGTTAAGGTGTTCCCTTCGCTCTCGAACAAGCGGGCGCGAATCAAGTCGGCAAAGGGCAGCAGCAGGAGTGCTAGCAAGACCACTGCCGCAATAGCAGCAATCAACTGCCGTCGAATCACCAACCGGCTGCGGAATTGCAGCCAGAGGACGGTGGCCATACCCGCCACCAGGCCAAACCAGCCGCCGCGGGTGAAAGTGACGACCTGGGCGGCCGTGCCAGCCAGGACGATCAGGCCCAGCAGAAATCGTTGCATCCGTGTGCGGGTGGCCAGCCACAGGCTCAGGGCTAGAGGGACGAGCATCTCCAACCAATGGGCCAGGCTAGTGTCGGTGTTCAGAGTGCCGCGCACACGGAAGAGCCCGCCCGCCGCCGTGCCCACTTCGCGCACCTTGCCCACCGTGCCTCCCACCAAGTCGGAGATGGAGCCGATGTTGCTGCGGGTGAGGTACTGGAGAAGGCCCAGGCCGCCCTGGATAGCGACCATCGCCAGCAGCACCACCACCAGCGCTCGCAGTTGCCAGCGCTCTTGCAGCGCGTGGGCGAAGTAGAAGTAGATCAAGTAACCCCGCAGGTAGAGAAGCCAACCGTTCAGAGCGGTGGGCGTGTGTCGCCCCATCAGGGAGGCCAGCAACAGCCAAGCCATCAGCGCCAGCCCCGCGGCGTCGAGTGCTGTCAGCCGCAGGGGCTTGGACTCACCCCGGTAAGCTCGCCACAGCCAGGCGCCGTAGAGCGCCAACAGTAGAGGGTCGAAGGCATAGATGGTTAGGGGAACGCGCTCCACTGTGAGATTGAGCGCAGCCAGAAGGCTCAGGGCGAAGATGGCCGGCAGCCAGCCGTCGAACCCGGCAACGATAACAATGGTCAGCCCGATCAGCAGCGCCAGTACCAAGGCCAGGAAAAGCCCCTCGGTACCGCCCGCGTGGATGCTGATGGCGGCTACCATCGTCAACAGCATGGCCAGCAGGGCGAAGCCCGCCAGCAGCGCCAATTCTTGCCGCCCCCTCGTTTCCTTCATTCACCTCCCTCTTTCTTTTCCCCCAGATCCCTTCCCGCTCACCCGGCTAGCTCAGATACCCCAGTCCGGCCAGGCGGGCTTCGACTTCCGCAGAATCGGCATCGGAGTACACCTCACCGGAGGAAGGGGCTCCGGTTGGTTCCACCTCGACCTCTTCCACCACGCGCACCGGCCGCGTCGCCAGCAGCGTCTCCTCCAGTGCCTCCTCCAGCACCCGGCCGTCCATGGCCGCGGGCACAGCAAGGCCCATCAGGTACAGGATGGTGGGGGCAAGGTCGGCGATGCTACCGCCGTCGAAGGCCACGCCCTGGCGGATGCCTGGCCCGCGCATGGCCAGGATGCCCTCCATGCGGTGCGTGCCACTGAGGAAGTCGGGCATCGGCTCTACCAGCAGGCCGCGGCGAAACTCGGTCACCACCTGGTAGCCGTCGGCGGGCTTCACTACCAAGTCGGGCAACTCGTCGACACGGCTACCATGGTAGATCTCCTCCCGACGCCACACACGCTCTATCATTGGCTGGCCGTTGACCGGATCGCGCAGGGCCAGCAGCCCTTCGGCGATACGCTCTCGCAGAGCGTCCCATGCTGGCCCCGGATGTACCATGCCCTGCGGCTCCCGCCCCCTGGTGTTGAGGTAGATGCGCCCGAAGAAGGGGCCGGAGAGGGCGAACGCCTGCGTCTGTGGCCACTCGATGAGCGCGTCCCGCTTGACCCGTTCCACCAAGCCCTCTCCGCGGCTGCGCGGCTTGATCAACCGGCGTCGCAGTTTGAAGATGTCGGCCCGGCGCACTGCTTCCTCAACCCAGCCCAGCACCCAACCTTTGAGGGAGGACTGCCCCGGCGCCGACAGCAGCCCCTCGTTCAGCAGCCACTGGTTGAGGTACAGGCGACGCATCACCGGCCCGAAACCGTGGTCGGACATGACGATGACCAGCCGTTCGTCGCCGACCAGAGCGCACAGTTCGCCCACCAAACCATCCAGCTCCTGGTAGAACCCACGCACCTGATCCTTCTCCACTTCCGGTTTGCGGTCGAAATCAGGGTGACGGGGGTCGGCCCAGGCCCACAAAGCGTGCTGGATGATGTCGGTGGACTGGAAGTGCACCATGAAGAAGTCCCAGTCTTCCTTGTTGAAGATGTAACGGGCAACCGCCGCCCGGCCGCGGGCCAGGGCCGCCACCTGTTCCACGAAGCCCTTCACACCCAGGTAATCGAAGGTACGCACGGGGGTGAATACCTCGTACTCGCCTACAGCAGCCACGACCTCGTCGTACAGTTCCGGCGGCCAGAAGGCCTGCCGCGGCGAGGGGCTGAGCAACCCCGCCACCAGCACGCCGTTCACCGGCTGCGGGGGATAGGTCACTGGCACGTTGATGATGGCCAGCCGCTTGCCCGCATCGCTGAGCAAACCCCACAGCGTGCGGGGGCCGATGCTGGTGGCATTCACCAGGGCCGTGTCGTAGCTGCCGGGCTGATAGCGAGTGAAGTGAAATAGGCCATGTTTGCCGGGATTCATGCCCGTCTGAAACGTGGTCCAGGCGGGAGCCGTGACCGGCGGAATCGTGGAGCGCAGCCTGCCAGACGTCCCCGCGACCACCAGGCTCGCCAGGTTCGGCAGATAGCCTGCCTCCATCCACGGCTGCATGATGTCCCACGTCGCCCCGTCCAGGCCGATGACCATCACCTTGTGTGATGCGTGATGCGTGTTGCGTGTTACGTGTTGTGTGTCACTCATCGCCTATAGCGCCCATCGCTTGTCTCGCGTCACTGATTCCCCGCACCAATTGTAACAAGCGGGGCAGCTCATCCAGTCGTAACAGTTGACCCACAGCGAGGTAGATCAGCCCGCCCAGCGCACCAGTGCTGGCTGCTACCAACAGTGCATTGATCGTTGTGGTGGCCCACCCCA
>CAZPMV010000090.1:0-11537 GCA_964587335.1 uncultured Anaerolineales bacterium | reverse complement strand
TAGTTGGCGATAGCTTGGATGGCCATCGGCAACCTGGGCAACAGGTCGCCGGCGACCATGCCTGCATCCCCCAGTTCCTTTCGGACGATCTCTCCTGCTAGACCATGCAGGTAGCCGCCGACCACGGCGGCGTCGAAGGGGGCCAACCCCTGCGCCAGCAGGCCAACGATGGTGCCCGCTAGCACGTCGCCAGTGCCACCGCTGGCGAGGCCAGGGTTGGCGAAGGGCAGGACGACGGTGCGGCCGTCCGGCGCGGCGGCGACGGTGTACGCTCCTTTTAGCAGCACCACCTGGTCCCACTCGGCGGCCTTGGCTTGTGTCAGGCCCCAGCGATCAGCTCTGACCTCGCTGGTCTTGCAGCGGCACAGGCGGGCCATTTCGCCAGGGTGGGGTGTGAGCACGCTGTTCGGCGGCACACGTTGAGGCCAGTCAGGTGCCTGGGCCAGGATGTTCAAGCCGTCGGCATCAATGACCAGCGGCGGCAAAGAAGCCATTGGCTTCTCCGCTGTTTCGTGGCTGTGGACGAAACCGATACGCAGCCGTGTGGCCTGGTCAGTGTCCAACAGGCGATGCACGAATTCCACGGCGGGCTTCTCCTGCGTCAGGCCGCAGCCCAGCAGCAGCGCCTGGTAGCTGGCCGCCTTTTCTCGCACCAGCTTGATGGCGTCAGGAGCGATCACGCCGGTCTCTTCGGGGAGCAGCAACCAGGTGGGCTCGTGTAATGCCACCGCCAGGATGCGGTAGAGGCTCTCGGCCACGGCCATGGTCACCAGACCGGTCCCGACGCGGGTAGCGGCACCGCCGGCCAGGTAGGCGGCACCGGTGTAGTTCACCGAGCCGACGACCAGCAGCGCCTTGCCGAAGGTACCTTTGTGGGCATCAGGCGGGCGGGCCGGGAGCAGACGGGCGATCATCCGCGGCGTTGCCAGTTCCAGGGAGATGTCAGTGGCCAGCGCAGGATCGGCGCCGATGTCCGCCACTGTCAGTTCGCCGCAAGCGGCCGCGCCGGGAAACAGGCAATGGCCTCGCTTGGGTTCGGCGAAGGTGACGGTCAGGTCGGCAGGGAGCGCGGCGGGGTCGATGGCACCGGTGTCGCAGTTGAGGCCGGAGGGACAATCTACAGCGACTACAAATGGAAAAGAGGGAAAAGAGGGGAAGGAAGGAAAGGACGGGAATAGACGGTTGCCTTCTCTCATTTCTGTTGTTTCTCTTGTTGCCCTCTTCTTCCTAAGTTCATGTTCAACAACTTCCGTAATATCTTTGAGCCGTCCTCCGATGGGGCGTGCAACGCCTGTCCCCAGGAACGCGTCCATGATGACGTCGGCCTCGCGCAGCAGGCGGCGCAGTTCGCTCAGGTCGGCGTCATCGGCGGCATGGAGGGTGCGGATGCCTCGTTCCTGCACCAGGCGGTAGTTTTGATCCTCCCTGCTTTTCGTGCTCTCCTTCGTGATCTTGTGGCGCTTCCAGCAGTACACGGCGACAGGGCAGCCCTCATCGTGCAGGTAGCGGGCAGCCACCAGACCGTCACCGCCGTTATTGCCGGGACCGACCAGCACCAGCGTTAGTCGTTCGCGGAGGTCGCTGACGCGCTTTCGTATGGCAGTTGCCACGGCACGGCCAGCGTGTTCCATCATCGTGTCATACGACCAGCCGCCAGCGTCGGCGGCTTGCTCGATGCTGCGCATTTCTTCAACGCTGACGATTTTCATCATTCCCTCCGCGTGAGTCTCGTTTGGCGCTCGTCGTCCACGGCTGATATGATACCATAGGCCACGGCGCGCTGCAAGTGGTGGGTCGGTATACCTGGGAACTGGTAGATTGGTAGATTGGGCAGGATGGGCTCTGGACCAATCTACTATGCTAACGAAGGGACAGCACCGCATGTTCTTTCTCTTCCTTGTCCTACTTTGGCTGATAGGCTACCTCGTCACCTGGCTGGGGTATCGTCGCGGCCGCTGGACGACGCCATATCATTGGGACATGGCCAGCCTCGGCGCGCTGGCGCTGGCGGCGTTGGGCTTCTTCTGGCGCATTATCTGGGGTGGGTCGTGGATGCCTGCCGACGGCGGCGATCTGGCTTCGTTTCTCTATCCCACCTACCGCTTCACTGCGGAGAGCTTCCGCCAGGGTATCATCCCGCTCTGGAATCCCCATCTCTATGGCGGCGCTCCGTTCATCGGCGACATTCAGGCCGGTCTGTTCTACCCCGTCAATGTGCTGGCTTTCTTCCTGGCTCGTCCGCTGACCTACCTCACGATGGAATGGTTGAGCATCTTCCACTTCTGGTGGGCGGGAGCGGGGATGTATCTGCTACTGCGGTTGAACCGCTGGCGCGAGGGGGAGGCGCAGTTGAGTCGCTGGGCGTCCCTGGCCGGGGCGCTGGCCTTCATGTTCTCCGATGGCTTCCTGACTCACTTCGGTAACTTGAATCTCATCGCCGTGGCGAGCTGGCTGCCCTGGGTCTTCTGGGCTTACCTGCGGGGTATTGGAGATCAGAGATTGGAGATCAGGTGGGCAGTGGTTGCCGGTGTATTGCTGGCCGGGGCTACCCTGGCAGGTCATGCGCAGGTGACGCTTTTCATCGCCTTGGCGTTAGGACTCTACACGGTGCTGGAGACCTATCTGGCATTGAGGCAAGGAGCCAGTGGGCAAGCCACAAGTTCCTTCGTTTCCTTGTTGTCTCGTCGCCTGGTCTACTTGTTCACCTGTTGCCTCGTTGCCGTCCTCCTGGCTGCAGTCGTGTTGCTTCCCGCCCTCGAACTAACCCGCCACAGCGCCCGCGCCGCATGGGACTATCAGCAGACGGTGGGCTATTCTCTCTCGCCCGCCCAGTGGATTGGGCTGCTCATCCCCGGTTTCTTCGGACGGGGGCCGCAGTTCCATTGGGGGCTGTGGCCGCGGGTCGAGGTGGGCTATCTGGGCGTGCTGCCGTTGATCTTGGCATTGCTGGCGATGATGCGGGGCCGCCCCCGCCGCGTGTGGGCGCTGTTGGGTTTGGCGGTAGTCACGTTCCTCATCGCTCTGGGCATCTACAGCCTGCCCCACGGCTGGTTGACGAGGCTAGTGCCTGGCTTCGGTCAATTCCGCGCTCCCGCGCGCCTGGTGCTGGTCATGGATTTTGGGCTGGCAGCGCTGGCGGCACTGGGACTCGATGCACTGCTGCGCTCTCGCGGCGATGAGGGAGCGGCTTTCCGGAGGGTCTTCCGGCTGACGGCGTGGGCGGCCGGCGCTACGTGTGCCGTGGGTCTGCCACTGGCCTACTTCGCCCTGATCACGGGGCAGGACAGGAGCCCTGAGGTATTCTCACGCATCTCCGTGGCTACCATAGCTGTGGCCATCTTCGCCGCGCTGCTGCTGGCCAGCCTGGCGCTGCTGGCGGCACGGCGCTATGGCTGGGCGGGTCCGCGCATCCTTGGCCTGCTGGCGGTGGTGCTGATCTTCTTTGATCTAGCCAGCACAGGGGCCTACAACGACCTGGGGCACACCGATCCCACTGGCGCTTTCGAGCATCCAGAGATTGTAAGCTTCCTGCGCAACGATAGCGACCGTTTCCGCATTGACGCCCGCACGGGGATTGACCAGCTCTGGCAGCCGGATGCAGCGATACTGCACGGTCTGGACGACGTGTGGGGTGTGGTCAATCCACTGGTGCTGGCCGACTACGAGCGCTATTGGGAAGGTGTGGGCAGCCGCTCCTCGCTGCTGTATGATCTCCTCAATGCTCGCTATGTGATCGCCCGGAAGGACGTGGCGTTGGACTGGGATAAGTTCGAACTGGCCTTTGATGGCGATCCGGAGCTTAACGTCTACCGGAACCGCAGTGCGCTGCCGCGGGCCTTCCTCGTGCATCAAGCGGTCGGCGTGCCCGATCACGAGGCGGCCTGGGCTGCGGTGCATGCGCCCGGTTTCGATCCGGCGACGGAAGTCGTGGTGGAGGGAGAGGCCCCGCTGCTTGCTCCGGCAGTGGGGCCGGAAGAGGTGGAGATCGTGACCTATGGCCCCAACGAGATCGTGGTCGAAGTCGAGGCCAGCGCGCCCGGGGTTCTGGTGCTGAGCGAGGTCTTCTACCCCGGATGGCGGGTCATGGAAGAAGGCGGGGGACAGGGGACCGTGCAGCGGGTGAACTACGCTTTTCGCGCCGCAGCCGTGGAACCGGGGACGGCCCGGTTGCGCTTCGTCTACGCGCCGCCGAGCTATCGGCTGGGGGCGGTCATCAGCGGTGTGACAGCTTTGGCGCTGCTGTCTGGGGCGGTCTGGCTTTGGCGAAGACAGGTCAGTGGAAGAGCGGGGGAATGACGCAGGTTTGCTGGGCCTTGGTGGGTGTGCTATAATGCCGAGCTATGATCAGGGAACGGTTCGATCGACGCGGAAGCTACACCACATCGCCGGGGCTGCGAACTGAGAGCATCTGATGGGCCCGAAGGACAGATACCACCGGTGGGCCGTCGTCATCTTGCTAGTCCACCTGGCGCTAGGCGTGCTCTATAGCGTCATCGTGCCTCTCTGGGAGGCGCACGACGAATGGGCGCACTACAAGTTCGCGGAATACGTGGCCTGCAATCGGGCACTGCCGCCGCCCGGCCAGCGACTGACTGAAGAGTATCAGTACGACGAGGCCACACAACCGCCCCTCTACTACGTCCTGGCCGCGCTGCCAGTCATGGCCGTGGACACCAGCGACGACCTCGTGCCGGTGGCCAACCCCTACGCCAGCCGCGGCACCGGCGAGGGCGGTGTCAACTTCGCCATCCACGACCCGCAGGTTGAGCGGTTTCCCTGGCAGGGCACCGTGCTGGCAGCCCATCTGGCCCGGCTCATGTCCACGCTGATGGGCACGCTGGGCTGTGTCGCTACCTACCTGCTGGTGCGGTTCCTCTGGCCGGACGATCCCGTTTTGGCTCTGGGGGCGCTGGCGCTTCATGCCTTCGCCCCCCAGTTCCTGTTCATTAGTAGCGTCATCACGAACGATGTGCTGGTCAGCGCTCTGGGCGGTTGGGCGCTCTATTTCGGGGCCCGAGTGATGTTGGAACCGCCTCGTGGATGGACGCTGTTGGGTCTGGCGCTTTCCACCACGCTGGCCGTGCTGACCAAATACACGGCGTTGGCGTTGCTGCCTCTGGCTGTGATCGCCCTCGCTATTGGCCTGTGGCGAGCATGGCGGGCAGGGCAGGCGTGGCCCATGCGCTGGCGATGGCTGGCACTGGGATTGGTCTCTGCAGCGCTGCTGATCGCCGCGTGGTTCTGGCGCAACTGGCGAACGACCGGTCACCTGCTTCCCCGCTTCCGCCGCCAGATCCGCATGGTAGCCGAGCAAGGCTTGGCACGCGGGCTGGCCTGGGGCAATGTGCCGCGACTCCTGCGCTACGGTTTCCATACCTTCTGGGCCTCCTTCGGCTGGGGCAACCTGAGTCCTGAGAAGTGGGTCTTCACCACACTGGCCGTGCTGTGCGGGCTGGCCGCAGTAGGCATGTTCTTGGGCCTGTGGCGAGAGCGGACGCCGCGGCGCTGGCTGGGCGTAGGGCTGCTGGTGCTTGACTGGCTTTGCTTCCTTGCCCTGCCACTGTACCAGGAGCTGCGCAGAGGCGGTGTGCTATTGCGGGGGCGCTACCTGTTGCCGGCACTGCCCGCGGTCGCTTTGCTTCTGACCTGGGGGCTGAGTCAGTGGCTGCCGGGTCGCGTGCGAGCATGGGGACTGGCTGCATTGAGTGCGCTGGCGCTGGCGGCCGCGATCTGGGTGCCCCTCGGCCTCATCCGTCCGGCCTATGCCGCGCCAACCCTGCTGACCGAGGCGGATCTGCCGGAGCGGGCGCAGCGACTGGGGCTCACCTTCGACGGGAAAGCGGAACTGGTGGCCTACGACCTCTGGCCGGATGTCGTGCATCCGGGCGAAGGGCTGGCGGTCACCCTGTGGTGGCGGGCGCTGGCGCCAATGGACCGAAACTACACCGTCGGCGTGCATCTGCTGAGTGCGGGCGAACAGTCGCATGGCAGCCGCAATCAGTACCCCGGCGGCGGCAACTTCGCCACCAGCCTCTGGCAGCCGGGGGACATCTTCCGCGAGACCCACTGGCTGCAGATCGCTGAGGATATGCCAGTGCCGACCCGCGGCCAGGTGGCCGTGACGCTCTTCGTGGACGATGAGGAGCAAGCCCATCTGCCCGTGAGCGATCCGCAGGGTCACCCCGTGGGGGGGCGAGTGCTGTTCGGGCGGCTGCCGCTGCGGGCGGAAGAACGATCAAGCTACCGCGCGCAGATGCCGGTGCAGTACACGCTGGAGGAGCCAGGAGGCGGCCGCATCGCCCTGGTGGGCTACGACGGGGGAGTGATTGGCGGCCCATTGGGCCGGGTTTTGCCGCTCACGCTGTATTGGCAAGCCGAGAAGCCGGTAGAGGGCGACTACACTGTCTTCGTGCATTTGTGGGATGACGAAGGCCATTTCGTCTTTGGGCAGGATGGCCCTCCTCGCGATGGCGGGTACCCGACGGATCTGTGGGCCGCCGGTGAGATGGTTCAGGACGAGCGGTTGTTGAGTTTGCCCTGGAGCCTGCCCACTGGCGTGTATCAGTTGAAGGTGGGGCTGTATCGGCTGCAGGAAGGGGAGCGGCTAGCGGCTTTCGACGTCGCCGGGGAGCGGCTGGCCGATGATGCCATCCCGCTTCTGGAGGTTGTGGTGACGGGCGATGTGCATCAGAGCTTCCTTCCCCACGTGCTGAGATGACGCTTGGCGCTGGGGCTGGAACTGGAAGCGGAGTACCCCGCCTTCCGTCAGCGCGAGGCGACACGGGAAGACACTGCACGAGAGTCGCCTTGCTCATCTTCCTGCTGGCGTGGGGGCACGGGCTGCTGTGGGCCACCGTCGTTCCGCTCTGGCAGGCGCCTGACGAGCCGCTGCACTACGAGTACGCCTGCTTGCTGGCTGAGAAGGGGTACCTGCTGACGCCGGCTGACATCTCGCCCACGCTGCAGGCGAGGATTCTGCGCTCGCTGGCGGCCCATCGTTTCTGGGAGCATCTAGGAGGCTCGACTCCCGATCCGCTGCCGGCCACGTTTGGTGAAACGGAGGATGCCTGGCTGAGCCGCGCCGGCACGCAGGTTACCGATGAACCGCCGCTCTACTACGTGCTGCCTGCGCTAATCTGCCGCCTGCTCCCGGGGATCGAGCGGCAGCTAAGGGCCATTCGAGCCTACTCGGCGGCGCTGGGCGCGGGTGTGGTGCTCCTGGGCTGGTTGACGGCGCGAGAGCTGTGGCCAACTCGCCACACGCTGTCGCTGGCCGTCGCCGCGTGGTTGGGTTTCCAGCCGATGGCTGCGTTCATCGGTGCTTCGGCGAACAACGACGCGCTGGCCAACCTGGGCGGTGCGGCACTGGCCTTCACGCTGGTTCGCGGTAGTCGCCGCGGCTGGACCAAGTCACGGCTGCTGGCTCTGGTGGCGCTCACAGTGTTGTTGCCGCTGAGCAAGAAAACCGGCCTGTTCGCCCTGCCGCTGACCGCAGTCGTCCTGGTCGTGAGTTCACGCCGGATGCTCTCACGGCGACAGCGATGGTGCGGAGCGTTGGCCGTCGGCGGACTGGTATTGGCCCTGGCCGTCTTGGCCCTGTGGCCAGTGCCAGGTCAGGCGGCCGCGTGGGGCCGGCGCGGCACGATGCGTTACGACGCTCGCACCGCGGTCACTGCCCACAGCGGCGCCTGGTCGCTGACTCTGCCGGCTCTATCGCCCGAGCAGCAAGCCTGGCTGGTGCAAACGGTGCCCAGCAACCAGGTCCACCGCCTGCGCGGCCAAGAAGTCACACTGCGCTTCTGGGCGCGGTCGGCAGAGGCAGTCCAAGCCCAGATCACCATTGACGATGGCCGAGACGAAACGACTCAGAACGTGAGGCTGACTTCGCGGTGGCAGCCTTCCGAACTGCAACACCGTGTGGCCGCTGACGCCGACCGGTTGCGGGTGCTGATAGCCCCAGTCGCGGCGGGCGAGGGCTCGTCTGCTGGCTTTTTCGACGACCTCAGCCTGCGGTGCGCTGACGGGGAGTTGCTGCGCAATGGTTCCGTTGAGGCTCCCAAGCACCGCTGGGAAGGTTGGACGGCGGGCTACCTGCGGCTGCCGCTCTGGTTCAGCCGGGGTCTCTTCGACCCGACCAGCTACGATGCTGCGTCGCTGAAGCGCTATGGCTTCTATCTGGCGGTCACGTTCGGCAACTTCTGGGGTGATTACGGCTGGCTGACGCTGCCGATGCCGCTGTGGGCCTATGTCCTGCCTGCCCTGGCAACGCTGGGGGCGGCGGTGGGATGGCGCTGGGCGTGGCAGCTTCTGGCCGAGCCCTGGCAGCGGCGGGCGCTGACCTGGCTGGGCCTTCAGGCGGTCTTGGTCGCCGTCGTGGTCCTTTTACCCATGATCGGGCGGGCCTGGCAGCCACAGGGGAGGTACCTTTTCCCGGCACTGGTGCCCTTGGCTGTGGTTTTCGTGCTGGGCTGGCGCGGCTGGGGCTTGCGCCTGGGTTGGCGACATTGGTGTCTCGTGCCCGTGCTGGGTATGGCGCTGTTGGACATAGGATCGCTGTTAGGCGTTGTCGTTCGGCATTACTACTTGTGAACCCTGTCTGCCCTTGAGCACCTTCGAGGAGGAGCTATGAACGATATGATTGACCTGGGCCGCTACGTGCGGGCTGTGATACGCCGCTGGCCGGTGGTACTCGCCTTGGCCATCATCGGGGCCTTGACCGCCTTTGTCATCAGCCGGGTGCTGCCGCCGGTCTACGAGGCGGGAACGACGCTGCTGGTGACCACACCTAAGCTGAAGGCCGACTTCGATAGCCGCTTCCGTTCCACTCTGGAGCTAGGGCTGAGCACAGCACTCAATCGTACGCTGTTCAACCTGATCGAGAACCGGGAGCTGGAAGCGCAAGTAGTTCAAGTGATGGGGAACGCCTTGACTCCTGAGGAACAGGCCCCAGGAGCGTTGATGGGACGCATCGGGGGCACCCAAGTGGGTGGTGACACTAGCTACTTTCAGATCAAGGCACGTCATAGTGATCCGGCCATGGCACAGCAACTGGCGAACACATGGGCCAGCGTGTACGTGGCTCAGGTCAACGAGCTATATGGCTTTCCATTGGAGGCAGAGGGGGACATCGGCACGTCTCTGGAGGCAGCCAAAGCAAAGCTGGGCGAGGCGGAGGACAGACTAGAAGCGTTCCAGCGAGAAACCGGCGTAGGGCTGGTGGACAACGTCCAGTACCCCGCTTCCTTCTCCCGTCAATCTGGCCTGACCGATGTGCGCAATCTGTTTGGCCTATACGAGCGCTACGGCGCGGCGGGAGAGGCGTTGGAGACCAAGAACCTGACCCTGGGCAGCTACCTGGCAGCCCGCGATACAGTGAATCTGCTCATCGGACAGGCGGAGGCTTTGCAGGGGCAGGGCAATGCCACTGGCCGAGACCTGCCGCTGGAGCTGCTGAGTGCCAGCGAGGTACTGATCGCTCGCGGCTGGCTGGCCCCCTCTGCGCTGGTCACGCAAGGCATCAGCGGAGTGCTGGGCGCGCTACGGGCCGAAACGGTGTCGCTGGAGGGCATCATCGCCGCGCTACAAGCGGATGTGGGTGCACTGCAAGCAAAGCTGGCTGAGAAGCAGCGACAGCTCATCGAGTTGGTGCGCGAGCGGCAACTGGCTGAGGAGTCGTACATCATCCTCTCCCTTAAGCTGCAAGAGATTGAGACCCAGACGCAGCTACAGGACAGTTGGCTGCTGGTCGTGAGCCCGGCTCAGTTGCCCAGGGCGCCAGTGTCGCCCAAAGTTCTCGTCAACACCGCCGTGGGCGGCGTGCTAGGGGGCTTGCTGGGCGTGCTGGCTGCGCTGCTCATGGCCCTGCGCTCGGAGGCCCGGCAGGTTGCCTGAAGGGGAGCATTCATCTGATCCGCCGGAGTTGCACTCCGGGGGTCTGGGCATCCGTTGGCAAGCCTGTGATGGGGCGAACTGGCCCTTGCCACCGGGGCCGGGAGTGCAACTCCCTGCTAACAGTGCAACTCCCGGCCAACAATGGGGAGGCCCAGCAGGTTGCCTGAACTAGATCAGCCGAAGGAATCGACGAAACCGAAAAGCGAGGAAGTCCACAGCGCCATCGTGCGCCATTCGGCCGTCATCTCGCTCTTTAATGGCCTGGGCGTGCTGGGTGGCCTGGTGCTGGATATGGTCGTGGCCGCGCTGTTCGGCCTTGGCCAAGCCACCGACGGTTTCTTTTTGGCCTTCACTGTTCCCCAGTTCGTGATGCTCGTCCTGCAAGGATCCTTTGTCAGCGGGCTGGTGCCGGTGCTGACCGGACTGCAAGATGGCGAGCGCACCCGAGCCTGGACGGTTTTCAGCCGCCTGCTGAACCTCAGCGGTGCGCTGCTGGTAGCCATCTCGGCCTTGGGATGGCTGGCAGCCGGCTGGATCACGGGTGTGGTGGGGGCGGGCTTGGAACTACCCCAGCGGGCGCAGGCCGTCTCGCTGGCCCGCATCCTGTTCCTGATGCTGCCGCCCCTTGGCCTGGCGGAGGTGATGCGGGCGCAACTAAACGCTATGGAGCGCTTCGCCGTGCCCGCAGCAGGCAATGTGGTGCGCCACATGGGCGCGCTGGCGACACTGCTGCTTGGCTACCACACCTGGGGCATCCGTGCCCTGGCCTTCGGCTATGTCGTGGGAGCGCTGGCGCAGATGGTTCTGCTGGCGGTGGCGATAGCCTGGGCCGGCGGTCGCTATCGCTTCTCCTGGAGCCTTGCCGACCCCGACGTTCGTGAGGGTATGCGACTGCTGATGACGCGAGCGGGCGGCATCGGCCTGCGGCGCAGCGGACTCATTCTTGAACGCTTCCTGGCGTCCTTCCTGCCCGCCGGCAGCGTGACCGCGTTGAGCTATGCCCGGCGCATATCGCTGTCGCTGTTCCAGGTCTTCGCCAACAGCGTCAGTGCGGCTATCCTGCCGGCCCTGTCGGCCTCGGCTCGGGCGGGAGACGGATCGGCGCTCCGCCGCAGCCTGCGGCTGGGCTACCGGCTGCTGAGTTTTGTCACCTGTCCGGCCGCAGCGCTGATGGCCGCTCTGAGCACGCCCATCGTGTGGGTGCTGTTCCAGCGTGGGGCGTTCGATGCGGCAGACACCGCGCTCACCGCCGCTCTGCTGACCATCTACGCGCTGAACGTGCCAGCGTTGGCGCTGGTGCAGGTTTTGCTGACGCCGCACTACGCCCGGCGGGATGCGACTACGCCCACCCGCCACATGGCCTGGATGCTGGGCGTAAACACCCTTCTAGCCTGGGGCTTGATGCGCTTGATCGGGGTGCATGGGTTGGCCTGGGCCTCCACGCTGACGGCGTTTCTGTCCGTGGCACGGGCCTATTGGCTTCTGCGGCCTCTGGGCGGGCTGGACTTGGGAGCCTACACGGCCCGAGTGGTGGCCGCGTCATGCGTCGCCGGACTGGCTGCGTGGGGTGGATGGGCAGTGGCCGGCCGCCTGGGGTGGGCCACCACAACGATCAATGCACTGTTGGTAGCAGCCAGCACTGGTGC
>CAZPMV010000089.1:3958-11545 GCA_964587335.1 uncultured Anaerolineales bacterium | reverse complement strand
TCCCACTTCTCGGATCAAGGGATGGCTTTTTCAGCACGCACCTAGGGGAGTTGGGCTGGCCGCATGCCTGAGGTCTAGGGAGGGGGCCTGATCGTGGCTATTCGCCATCAACGTTTCTGTTGCCAGCTATCGGCACGTGCGCGATTTGCCGCGGTTGCTGATCTGTGCTATACTTCTTGGTCGTTACAATCTACGACTATGGGTAGCTACTCAGCCTGCTCGGCCTGGACTGCCAAGTCCAGGCTCAAAGCAGTCTAGTTTGACTGGTATCTGGCCCGCCAGGCTACCGGACGGCTCGACTGAGCGTTCGACCGAGCTCCCACCGACGGCTCGCCGAAGTCATAGCTGTCCGGCGCGAGCCTAGTACTTACGACTATGGATGGTGTGATATGTCCACGCTAATGGACTCTCTAGAACGAGTAGAACCGAATCCCAACATTCCGCGGCTTCGCCCAGGCGACACAGTGCAGGTGCACAACCTCATCGTCGAAGGGACTCGACAGCGGGTGCAGGTCTTTCGCGGCGTGGTGATACGCATGCGCAAAGGGGGAATCAACTCCAACTTCACCGTGCGTCGTATCGCCGCTCATGGTGTAGGAGTCGAGCGTACCTTCCTGCTGAATTCTCCACGCATTGAGAAAGTGGAAGTCCTACGGCACGGCAAGGTGAGGCGAGCCAAACTATACTACCTCCGCGATCGGCGAGGCAAGGCTGCCCGGCTCAAAGAGAAACGTTCGGTCTGAGGGCACAAAGGGGGAAAGCGGAGGGGAAACCCTGCGCTTCTCGCTTTTTGGAGAGCCTTCTCCATAGCTCTGCGACACCCTTCAGGCTTCTTGAGGGAGATCGTGGGCAAACGAATGCTGTCGGCAAGCCAAAGGCCCACCCTGGTCTTCGAGCAACGCTTCTGGACACAGGGGTATCGTTTCGTGGCCGGTCTGGACGAAGCAGGACGAGGTGCGCTGGCCGGACCTGTCGTTGCAGCCGCCGTCATCCTCAGCCCCGAAGCGGATCACGAACCGCTGCTGGCTGCAGGCGTGCGCGATTCCAAGCTGCTGACTCCGTCACGGCGCGATCGTCTCTTCGAGCTTGTCTGCCAGCAGGCGGAGGGGTGGGCCGTTGGGCTCGTGTCGGCCAGCGAGATCGACCGCCTGGGCATCGTGGCCGCCACTCAACAAGCGATGGGAGTGGCCCTTCGCCAGCTTCCCATGCCACCGGAAGCGCTGCTGATCGACTACCTGCGTTTGCCCGAACAGACGCTACCTCAGCAACCCATTACCCACGGCGATCAACTCTCTCTCTCCATCGCTGCCGCTTCCATTCTCGCCAAAGTGACCCGCGATCAGATGCTAATCGCCTACGAAACCGCTTACCCCGGCTATGGCTTCGCCCGCCACAAGGGATACGGCACGGAGGCCCATCGGGCGGCGCTGGCTCACCTGGGGCCTTGCGCGCTGCATCGCCGTTCCTTCCGGCCACTGCGGGAGGCTCTGCAGACATGACCCGCAGGCGGCAGCGGCTGGGTCGGCTGGGTGAGCGGCTGACGGTGGAGGCGTTGGCGGCACGCGGATACACCATCGTCGCCCGCAATTGGCGCTGCCCCGCGGGGGAAATCGACATCGTCGCCCAACATGGCGATACCTTGGTTGTGGTAGAAGTGCGCACTCGGCGAGGCCAGGCGTACGGCACGCCGGAGGAGTCGGTGACTCCGGCCAAGCAGGCCAAGCTAGTGGAATTGGGCCAAACCTACGTGCAGGAGCATGATTGGGACGGGCCCTGGCGCATTGACGTGGTGGCTGTGCAGTTCAGCCGAAGCGGGCACTTGGAACGGCTGACGATCATTGAGAACGCCGTGCAAGGCTGACTCGGCCAAAGACTCGAGTCTGCCAGTGATCGCTGACCAGGTATATGTGATCAGGAACCACTCTGACATCCTGATACCCGATCACCAATACCCAGTACCTGATACCTAGCACCGACTACCTGCGCCAGCGTGGCCACGACTGTGCTGATGATACCTCACGCATCTTCCTCTCTTGTCGCCCTGATAGGCCCCACGGCTGTGGGCAAGACGGCCATCTCCCTGCATCTGGCCGAGACCTTCAATGCCCAAGTGGTTTCCGCCGACTCACGGCAGGTCTACCGCGGCATGGACATCGGCACGGCCAAGGCCACGCCCGAAGAGCAGCGCCGCGCGCCCCATCACCTCCTCGACCTGGTGGATCCCGACGAACCACTAACACTGGCCCAATATCAACGCCTAGCCTACGCAGCCATAAACGACATCCTGTGCCGTGGGAAGCTGCCACTGCTGGTGGGTGGCAGTGGCCTCTATGTGCGGGCGGTGCTAGAGGGGTGGACGATCCCCCGCGTGCCCCCCAACCCCGCTCTGCGCGCCGTGCTGGAGAAGGAGACCGAACGACGAGGCAAAGCGGTCTTGCACCGCTGGCTGGCAACGCTCGACCCGCCGGCAGCGGAGCGCATCGATCCCCGCAACGTGCGGCGGGTCATCCGGGCGCTAGAGGTGTGCTTGACGGCGGGGCGGCCTATCAGCGAGTTGCAGGCCAAGCGCCCGCCGCCGTATCGCATCCTGCGCATTGGACTCAGCATGCCGCGGGAACTGCTCTACCACCGCATTGACGAGCGGGTGGAGAGCATGATGACTCACGGGCTGCTGGATGAAGTACGGGGACTGGTGGCCAGGGGCTATAGCTTTGACCTGCCAGCCATGAGCGGCCTTGGCTACCGGCAGATTGGCCTGTATCTGCGAGACGAGGCCACGCTGGAGGAGGCAGTGGCGCTGATCAAGCGGGAAACGCGGCGCTTCGTACGCCAGCAGTACACCTGGTTCCGCCTGGACGATCCTGCCATCTGCTGGTTCGACGCAGGCGCGCCCGATTGCGCCGAGCGGGTGGAGGGCACAGTGAAGGAATTCCTTTCGACTGTTTGATGAGCAGGAGCAAGTGGCTTGTTCCTACTTGCCTGTACTTGCCCGTAGATGCGTCTTATGGTATGCTATGGCAAGGAGTGAAGTAAAGAGGGAAACATGATCAGTGAAACCTTGGAGATCAAGCCGAATGCATACTACACACTGGACGAGGCGGCGACGCTGTTGAAAGTATCTCGACGCACAGTGCAAGAGCTGTCGCACAAGGGACAGATTGACGCCATCAAGCTGGGGCGGCAGTGGCGTTTCCTGGGGCGCAACTTGCTGGCGCTGGGCGTGCCGGAGCGAGCAGAGCGCCAACCGTTCATGCGGCTCTCAGCAGCGGCGTTCGATCGCATCTGGGACAACGAGGAAGACGCCATCTACGACGATTGGAGGCCAGAATGAGCCAGTACCGCCGGGGTGACGTGGTGCTCGTGCTCTTCCCCTTCGCCGATCTCAGCAGTCGGAAACAGCGTCCGGCTGTCGTCGTCAGCGGCAAGCTGTATCACAACACCGAGCCGGACATCATCATCGCTGCCGTCACCAGTCGCATCCGGCAACCGGCGGCCCCCACCGACTGCGTGTTGCAGGACTGGGTGCAAGCCGGTTTGCTCAGGCCTTCGTTGGTGAAGGCATCGCTGGCCACCATTGAGCCCCAACTCATCCGCTACCGCATCGGTCGGCTGACTGACGCTGATCTAGCAGAGATTGATCATCGCTTGGCGCTGGCATTGGAGCTAGCGGGCTGAGCGCTAGCCCCACCGAGAGAGCATGGATCGCGCGACAGCGACGGATCAATCTGTCATTGTCTTGCTATACGCGTTCTTGTCTTGCTGGATAGTGCGTTGGTAGGAACACTGTTATACTTGGACTACGATGGACACGCTGGAGAGGAACGTGCCGCAGCGCGCCCTGCGATTGACCACTCCTCTGCCCCTGGCCCTCATTGCCTTGTTGCTCTTCCTGCAACTCACCAACCCCGCCAGGGCCTGGAGCTGGCTGCTCGCCGGGCTGGCGACCATCCTTGTCATCGCCTACGTCTGGGCGCGCCAGATGCGGGACGAGGTCACTGCCAGCCGGGAGTTGCGCGGCACCTGGGTCGTGGTCGGCGACGTTCTGCAAGAGCGTTTCCAACTGCAAAACGGTTCTCGGCTGCCCGTCCTCTGGGCCGAGGTGGTTGACGAATCCGACGTTCCCGGCTACAGAGCCAACCTCGTGGAGACCACATCCGCTCACAGTAGCCGCCGCTGGCAGATGCGTGGGGTCTGCCAGCGGCGAGGGCTGTTCACCCTCGGCCCCTGGGAACTGCACATGGGCGATCCCTTCGGCCTCTTTCGCGTCGTCCACCGTTACTCCGACACCCGCACCCTGCTCGTCTATCCCCGCGTCATGCACCTGCCCTCGCTGAATCTGCCCCGCGGCGCGGCCGCAGGCACTTCCCGCACCCGCCTGCGCTCGGTGGAGCCCACCGTCGCTGCCTCCAGCGTGCGGGCCTACGTGCCCGGCGATGCGCTGCGCCGCATCCATTGGCGCGCTACGGCGCACCGCGATTCGTTGATGGTACGGGAGTTCGACCTGGAGCCTTCGGGCAATCTTTGGATCGTGCTTGACCTGGATCGCCGCGTGCAGGCGGGGGAGGGACAGGAGTCCACGGAGGAGTACGGTGTCATCCTGGCCGCCTCGCTGGCCGCCGAGATGCTGCGCCAGAATCGGGCTGTGGGTTTCGTAGCCTTTGGCGAGAAGCCTGCCTTCGCGCTCCCGCAACGAGGCCAGGCGCAGCTATGGCGGATGTTACACCTGCTGGCTGGAGTGTCCACCGGTTCCGATTGGCCGCTGGCCCGCGTGCTGGAGGAGATCAGCCCCACGCTGGGGCGCGGGCTCACGTTGGTGGTTATCACCCCTTCGCTAAGGTCTGACTGGGTTGCCCCCTTGCTGCCGCTGGCGCGCCGGGGCATTGCGTCGGCAGCCATCCTGCTCGACCGGGCCTCGTTTGATGGTCAGGATACCGGCGATCAGGGCCGCGAGACCGGCAAAGTAGCGGCGTTACGCGGCCTGTTGGCCGAGCAGTCCGTGCCCAGCCACGTCATCCGCAAAGGTTTCCCCTTCCGTCCTCTCGTTCGCTACAAGCGACGGCGCACGGTGTACAAGGTGCTGAGGGGCACGGGACGGGTCATCGCCATGGAAGTCGAAGAGGAAGTCTGAGATAGTGATTGGATATTGGAGATCAGGGCATTCCCAGTATCTGATACCCGATATCTAGTCACTGATCTGCTCACCCAGTGCAGGTGAAGTATGCTCACACTGCTACTGCGCTTACTGAAGCGAATACGCCCACGGGAGGGCTGGCTGATCCCACTCTTGTGCGTGACGGCCATGCTCTGTCTGCCCGCGTCGCTGCTGATCGTCCGTTGGGTGCAGGGAAGCGGAGTGCTGCTGGGCTTGGCCTTGCTAGCAGCACTGGTAGGACTCGCTCTGACGCGGCCGCTCTTCCCCGCCTGGCTGAGCGGTCTGCTGATGGCCATCTTCGGGCTAGCGGCCACGGTGGGATTCGTGGGGCGCACACTGCCACCGCTGCGGCTGGTGTGGGACGAATGGGCTTATGCCTTCGTCTGGCTTTGGCAATTGATGCGCGACAGGGTGGTAGGAGCACACGGCGGTGTGCCCCTACCGTTCCAGGCGCTGGTCAACGACATGGGGCAGCGTCTGGGGAGCTTCGGCGGTCGGCTGTGGTGGTGGGTGCAGGGGGTGATGAGAGGAAGTGCTCAGCAGGACAACCTGGTCTTCCTGTTCTTCGTCGCCCTGTTGGTGTGGGGGGTGAGCAGTTGGGCCATCTGGTGGCTCTACCGGCGGCGGCGGGTACTGGTGGCCTTGGCGCCTACGGGCGCACTGCTGGCGGCGAACGTCTTTTTCGCCCACGATGGGGAACCGTGGCTGTTGCTCTTCTTGGGTTGCCTGACGGCCCTGCTGGTGGCCGTGCGGTCGATCACACTGGAGCAACGGTGGACGGTGGAGGGAACCGACTATTCGAACGAGATACGTCTCGATCTGTTCCTGGCGGGCGTGGTGCTCACGGCAGCGGTGATGGGGGTGAGCGTGACCGCGCCTTCCATCGCCTCCCGGCGCACGGTGGAGTGGTTCTGGGAACACTTCTCCAAGCCGTGGGGCCAGGTGGAGGAGGCGGCAGAGCGCATGTTCCCCGAATTGGAACGGTCTGCCCTCTCGCCGCTGGAGGCCGCCGCGCCCGGTGCGGGGGGACTGCCCCGGGCGCATAAGCTGGGCGCTGGACCAGAGCTGAGCACGCAGGTCGCGTTGAGGGTGTGGCTGAACGAGCCGCCACCAGGACAAGGGGGCGAGCAGCACTACTACCGCTCGGTCACGTACGCCATCTACACTGGCCGGGGATGGGACGTGGAGGAACTGGAGGCGCTGGAACGAAGCACAGGCGAGCCGTGGTCTGTGTCAGAGGAATGGCTGACCGGGCGGAGGGAGCTTCTGCAGACCGTGAAGGTGATCGGCGTGCGGGGGAGCGTGTTGTACGGCGTTGGCGAGCCGCTGGCCCCCGATCGTCCCTATCGGGCGCTGCTACGAGATGGGCAAGACCTGGCCGCGCTGGAACCGGTGCGGCGGGCGGGAGAGTACACCATCCTCTCTGCCGTGCCCGCGGTCAACAAGGAGGCACTGCGGGCAGCGGGAGAGGCATACCCGGACTGGGTGCTGGATCGGTACCTGCAACTGCCGCCACTGCCGCAGCGGGTGGCGGAATTGGCTCAGCAACTGGTGGCTGGGGCTGAGACACCGTACGACAGGGCCCTGGCCCTGGAAGCGTACCTGCGCACTATTCCCTATACGCTGGAGGTGGAGCAGCCACCGCCGGAGCGGGACGTGGTGGATGTCTTCCTGTTCGACTTTCGGAAGGGCTACTGCGACTACTATGCCACGGCCATGGCGGTGCTGGCCCGCAGTGTGGGGGTGCCGGCGCGGCTGGCGGTGGGGTATGCTTCGGGCAGTTACGACGAGGAAGAAGGTTTCTATGAGGTAACCGAAGAGCACGCTCACTCCTGGGTAGAGGTGTACTTCCCGCGCTATGGCTGGATTCCTTTCGAGCCCACGGCAGCGCGAGTGACGTTCGAGCGGCGAGAGGGTGGGCCGCTGGTTGAGCTACCGTCTGATCTCGACGCGCGGCTGAAGGAACTGAGGGAACAGGGAGAGTTCCGACAGTTCCGTGAGGCGCTGCGACGTTGGTCGCTGGGATTGGGGATGGGGGGTGGTTTGCTGGCTATGGGCGCGGCGGCGTGGATGGTCTGGCGGCGGCGGTCGGAAGCGGGCTTAGGTGTAGCTCAGCGCCTCTACCTGCATCTGACCCGCTGGAGTGCGCGGTTGGGACAGCAGCCAGCAGCCCACGAGACTCCGGCGGAGTTCGCCCGCGGCCTGGCGGAGCGGTTGACAACGCTAGCTACCACAGCCCGTTGGGGCCGGCATCGACTGTTGGAACAAGGTCAGGCAGCCGGTGAAGAGGCAGGGGAATTGGCTGCCGTCTTCGTGCGAGCGCAGTACAGCCCGCACCCGCTGACAGAGGCAGAACGGCGACGGGCAGAAGCGGTCTGGCAGCGCTTGCAGCGACGGCTGCGGAGGCTGTGGGTGACGCAACGGGTCAGCCGATG
>CAZPMV010000089.1:2561-3858 GCA_964587335.1 uncultured Anaerolineales bacterium | reverse complement strand
CAGCCGATGGAGCCGAGAACGACACGCGCAGGAGCTGAGCATCGGTTCGATCGGCTTCACCGGCTGATCAATGCTTGCTCTGCACTAGCGCTTGTGCTATACTGGGGATAAGCGGATGGTTGGGGTCTGCCCGAAAGGTCTGCAGAGGCGGTTCCCAGCCGCCGACAACGTATTACCTCTCTATTGCTACGTCGATGATGAAGTGCTGGGTTCGTAGTAGCAACTTCAGTCGCTTGTTCCGCTGGTCAGCGACTGAAGTCGCTACTACAAGCCCGTAATCCACGTCTGACAGGGTGCCAGGTTCTGGGACGGGTTCTTGGAGAAGCGGTGACAACAGCCTCAGCTTCGGGCAAGGTGATCCTCTTCGGTGAGCATGCCGTGGTCTACGGACGGCCAGCCATCGCCGTGCCGGTGACGGAACTGCGGGCCCGGGCGGCAGTGACCGACGCGCCGCCTGGCGCGGGCTGCGCTATCGTCGCCGCCGATCTGAACCGCCGCCTTCCGCTCGCCGATGCCCCACCCGAGGATCCGCTGGCCCTCATCGTCCGCTTGACGCTGGCTGAGCTAGACACTGCCCCAGAGCCCGACTGGACGATCACGCTCCGCTCCGACATTCCCATCGCCAGCGGTTTGGGCAGCGGCGCGGCCGTCTCCACGGCCATCGTACGGGCGCTGGCGGAGCACGCCGGGCGGCCTCTCGCTCCAGGCGTCGTCTCCGCCCTGGTCTACGAGACGGAACGGCTGCACCACGGCACGCCCAGCGGCATTGATAACACGGTGATCGCCTACGAACAGCCGGTGCGTTTCGTGCGTGGGCAACCACCGCAGCGGTTGCGCGTCGGTGCGGACTTCTGGCTGGTCATCGCCGACACCGGCGTCGCCAGCCCAACGAAGCTGGCCGTAGGGGACGTGCGCCGCGCCTGGCAGGCGGACCCAGCCCACTACGAAGCGCTGTTCGACAGGATAGGCCACATCGCCGAAGCTGCCCGCCAGGCTATCGAAACGGGCCAGGTAACCGAACTCGGCCCGCTGATGGACGAGAACCAGCGGCTGCTGGCGGCCATCGGCGTCTCTTCGCCGCTACTGGAACGGCTGTGCGTAGCGGCCAGACAGGCCGGCGCGGGCGGGGCGAAGCTATCCGGTGCTGGCCGCGGAGGCAACCTCATTGCGCTCGTGACGCAGCACACAGCGGAGGGGGTAGCCGCCGCGCTGCGAGCAGCCGGAGCGATAAGGGTGGTGGTGACGGGCACAACAACGGATGGAGAATAGAACAGATACAACGGATGGAGAATAAAAC
>CAZPMV010000089.1:0-2461 GCA_964587335.1 uncultured Anaerolineales bacterium | reverse complement strand
CAATCCGTTGATTTCCCAATCCGTTGTCCAATCCGTTGATTTCCCAATCCGTTGTCCAATCCGTTGATTTCCCAATCCGTTGTTCAATCCCATCATGAATCTACGAGACTTCCTTTCCCGAATCGAATCCGCCGACCACTTGTTGACCATCACCCGCCCTGTTGACCCCCACCTGGAGATGGCACGCGTCATCGGCGCGCTGGATGGGCGGCCGCTGCTCTTCACTCACGTGAAAGGCTCAGCATACCGCGTCGCCGCTGGATTCTGCGCTGGTCGGCCCTACTTCGCCCTGGCGCTGGGCTGCCAGCCGCGTGAGTTGCTCTTCCGGTTGGCGGAAGCGCTGATCAACCGGCAGCCGCCTCCGCTGGCGGATATTGCCCCTTGCCAGGAGGTGATCGAGCCAGAGGCGGATCTGACTTCGCTGCCCTTCCTCACCCACTGGCCGGACGATGCGGGGCCTTACGCCACCGCTGCCGTGGCCTTCATCGAGGATCCGGACACCGGCCCTAACGTTTCGTTCCACCGGTTGCTGAGGCTGGATGAGCGTAGATTGGCAGCACGCCTGGTGGAGGGGCGAGGCACGCACACTGCGCTGGGCAAGATGCAGGACGACCTGCCAGTGGCCATCTGCATCGGACTGCCGCCGCACGTGCTGCTGGCCGCGGCCATGTCCCCGTCTCCGGACGTGGACGAGCTGACCATCGCCCAGGCCCTGGCCCCGACCCCCGTCGTGCAATGCCGCACAGTGCCGCTGCGGGTACCGGCGGCCGCCGAGTTCGTCCTCGAAGGACGCATCACCCACCGCACCGTGGCCGAGGGACCATTCGTTGATCTGACGGAGACCTACGACATCGTGCGGCAGCAGCCAGTGATCGAGATCGACTGCATCACCCACAGGCGGGAGGCGATCTACCAGGCGCTGCTGCCGGGCGGGCTGGAGCACAAGCTGCTCATGGGCTTACCGCGGGAACCAACCATCTACGCCGCCGTCAATGAGGTATGCGACTGCCGCAACGTGCACATCACGCCGGGGGGCACGTCCTGGCTTCACGCCGTGGTGCAGATTCAGAAGCGCCACCCCAACGACGGGCGGCGGGCGGCAGAGGCGGCCTTCCGCGGCCACAATTCGCTCAAGCACGTGGTAGTTGTCGATAGCGATGTGGACCTGTTCGACACGCAACAAGTGGAATGGGCCATCGCCACCCGCTTTCAGGCGGCCCGAGACCTCGTAGTCTTCGAGGATCAGCCTTCCAGCTCGCTCGATCCTTCGGCCGAGCAGGCACCGGGGCGCAAGGCCCGCACCAGCAAGATGGCTCTCGACGCTACCATCACCTGGGACATGCCCAACGGGCCGAGTGATCCGGAGGCATTTCGGAGGGTGGCGCTGGAGAAGATTGACATCGCATCGTACATTGGAGAGGAGCTAGGGGACAGGGATTGAGGGTCAGGGGCGCCGCCTCCTATCCCTCCTAACTGAACTGTATTGCCCTTTGCCCCCTGAAGCATCGAACCAACTGGAGTCAAGTCATGCATCACTCCCGATCTGGCACATCGCTAGCACCCATTCTCCGCACCTTCATTGCCGTCGCATTGGACGAGGCCGTGAGGGCAGCGCTGGCAGCGACGCAGGATGAACTGCGTGCTGTCGTGCCGCGCCGTTCTGTGCGCTGGGTGCGTCCCCAAGGCATCCACCTGACGCTCAAGTTCCTGGGCGATACGCCGGCGGGACGGCTGGAAGAAATCAAACAGGCGCTGGTCGCTGCTGCCTCGGAAGTGGCTCCCTGCTCATTCACCGTGGAGGGGCTGGGCTGCTTCCCCAATCCGCAGCGGCCGCGGGTCATCTGGGTGAGTGTGAAAGAGCCAACCGGAACGCTGGTCGCTCTGTGGCGGGCGGTGGAAGCGCACGTGGCGCCGCTGGGCTGGCCGACGGAGAAGCGAGGCTTTCAGCCGCACCTGACGCTGGGCCGCGTGCAGCGCCGCGTCAGTCCGGCCGAGCGGCGGGCGATAGGCGAAGTGGTGGAAAGAAGCGACGTGGGCAGGCTGGGCAGCATGGCCATGCGAGATGTCACCTTCATCCGCAGCGAGTTGAGGCCAACAGGGGCAGTGTATACGACGCTGGTGGAAGCGAGATTGGGAGGGAGTTAATCAGGCTTGATCGGAGACGATACACTCCAGAGCCGGTGTCCTTTGGAGGTCACATGATCATAGCAGTGATCGGCGGCGCAGACTGTACGCCTGCTGAAGCCGCTGCTGCCGAGACCGTCGGGCGTCTTCTGGCAGAGGCTGGGGCAGTGCTCGTCTGCGGCGGGCGGGGCGGGGTGATGGCGGCCGCCTGCCGCGGGGCCAAGTCAGCCGGCGGACTCACCATCGGCATCCTGCCGGGGGTAGATGCCAGGGACGCCAACCCCTGGGTGGATGTGCCCATCGTCACGGGGCTGGGAGAGGCGCGCAACACCATCGT
>CAZPMV010000088.1:10308-11558 GCA_964587335.1 uncultured Anaerolineales bacterium | reverse complement strand
CCCAGTTGGAATGGAGTGAAAGATGAAACATCAAACAGCCCTCTCAGACCTGGAGGCTTTTGCGAAAAGGAGCATCGCCGCCGAGCGCTACCCAAATGACTACCATTTCTTCACCCTGTTCAAATGCGATGGTTGCGGGGTCGTCCCGTTTGAGTTGACCATCAAGCATCACACAGGCTCCAAGGAAGGGAACTTCAGGGGGGAGATCCTTGGTGCGTGTTTGGAGTGTGGAAGCACAAAACGGGTCTTCAGCTTCACGGGAGAGCACAGAAAGCGAAGGCGAGAAGAGAAGCCAGTGTGCAAGTGTGGGCATAAAACGTTTCTAGTGGGGGAGTGTGAGCGGGTCGAGGGAGATGAGGGGTTGATGGGTTTCTTTGACGAAGGGGTAGTTGTGGGGAAGTGTTCTGGGTGCGGTCGGAACCGAGTGTTCGTGTACACAGATTAGGAGGTCGCCTAACCAGCGCATGAAGCCGACTACGCCATCGAGAATTCCATTGATGTCTGTTTCGTTGTTGGTGCGTTTGGGTTCGCGCAGCGTTCCACTGCGTTGGCCGTGTGGCGGCCTATGCGCGAATCGTTGGCCGGAAGAGCTATTGCATTTGCGAAGGAGATAGAGCGTGTCACGAGAAGTACCGGACAGCATGCCGGTGTGGTCGCACCCCATTCGGATACCTGAGGGTATCGAAATCACTCACGCCGAACCTCCGTTCGCTATTGCGGGTGAAACGTCAACTTGGCGCATTCCTTTCAAGCTTTGCAAAGACGTGCCGCCTGGATCTGACCTCAGGCTTCAGCTTTGGGGTAGGAGAAACAACAAGGGCAGCTTCACCGCTACCCAAACGGAAAACGCCGACGCCCGAGGCTTGATCACAGCCGAGCAGGAGGACGGTTCCCGTTTGCGCATTCAGGCTGAACAACAGGCTGGCAATTACATCGTTGCCTTGCCCGCGGGCGGCCTGAAGAAAGGGCAGATGCTAACCGTCCTGCTGGGAGATCAGACAAACGACGACGGCGGCGTCAAGGTCTGCGGGGAGCGTGTGCTCAACAAGTTGTTCATTCTTCATGTAGATCGGGGCGAACCGAAGCTACCGCAATGGACTGGCGGCAATGTCTGGAACAGCCAGACACAGAGCCGCATCGTCGCAGTTTGCAGCATGCATATCCTGGGAGGCCCCATTCATTCGATCCGTGCTTATGTCCCAGCCACGGTGAGGCCGAAAGAGGAATTCGCAGTCCTGGTGAGACCCGAA
>CAZPMV010000088.1:8593-10208 GCA_964587335.1 uncultured Anaerolineales bacterium | reverse complement strand
CTAGATTTTGCCGCTTCCGCAGACCATGATCATCTTTGGGAGACTTCTGACGAGTTTTGGGAAGTGACATGCGACGCTGTGAAGCGCTGGCACGAGATGGGAACATTCGTTGCCTTCCTCGGCTATGAGTGGGCCAAGTGGCGGCAGAACGGGGACGGCGATCGTAACGTGTACTATCTTGACGATGACCGCCCCCTGTATCGCTCCGACGATGGCGAGTATCCTTCTCCACCTGACCTGTTCGGAGCGCTGGCGCAGAATGAGGAAGAAGCAATCGTCGTCCCGCACCACACCGGACACGGCGGCAACTTCTGCGACTGGAAAGACCACGACGGCGCATACGAGCGGCTCGTCGAGATATTTCAGATGCGTGGAAGCTACGAATGCTCCGAACAAGACGGAAATCCGGTCCCTGAGCGGAACATCGCTCTGCCGCCGTACAAAGGCGGGTACGTGCGCGATGCTCTGGCCCTTGGCTGGCGCGTCGGGTTCACGGCCGGCGGAGATGACCACGATGGCCACTGGGGCAGCGAGTTCCGTTTCGGCACCGGCTACAAGCAGGGACTGATGTGCGTCGAAGCTCACGAGCAGTCCCGTGAAGCCATCTTCGCCGCAATGTACAACCGACGTGTGGTGGCCACCACAGGTGCGCGGATGCTGCTCACCTACCGTCTCAACGGCAACCCCATGGGCTCTGAACTGTCGCTGAGAACGGTTCCCGAACTGGCCAGTCGCCGAAGGTTGGTCATCGAGTTTCACGGAACGGCCGCGGTTGATCACGTCGATGTCATCCGCAACAACACCGTCGTGCACTCAGCATTCGCAACCAGCGACAAGGATCTGTGTATCACATGGGAGGACCGGGATCCCATGGACGATATTTGGCTGCCAGCCGCGAAGTTCTGCGACCATCCGTTTGCGTTCTATTACGTCCGGGTTGTACAGCAGGATGGCGAAGTGGCATGGGCCAGTCCCGTGTGGATTGACCCTTGACCACGAAAACCGGCCAACCCTTGCGTCCAGCCGACGCGGACATGCCACGCGGCTGACGCGATCCGTTGGGCAGCGCATCGGATTGGTTATGCTTTGAAGGAGTCCGTGAATTGGGCGCATCCGTTGCTCAGAACCAGGTTGCGACCACACAAAGCATCAAGGAGCTACTGTCTTTTCCTACAGGTTAGATGAACAACCAATGTTAGTCGTTTCCACTCGCAGTCTCAAGATCCTGGCCGCTCTCGTCTGGTATGCCGGGGGCACTTCACTGCTTCTAAAGGGGAGCAGTCTGCTGGTCGAAGCAGATGCGCTGAAGCCAGAGGCGGGCTGGCCCTGGCTGGCCGCTGTTGCCGGACTCTTCCTTGGCGGTTTGAAGGCCAAATTCCTTTTCAACAGAAGCTGCCAAAGAAACCTGGACAGAATAGCTGCCCTGGACCGGCCAAGAGTCTGGCAGTTTTTCAGGCCGGGGTTCTTTGTGGCCTTGGCAGTGATGATCTTGGTCGGGGTGACTTTGTCCAGGCTAGCCCATAACAATTACCCTTTCTTGATCGGCGTGGCCATATTGGATCTTGGCATTGGCATCGCTCTGCTGGGGAGTAGTTATGTCTTTTGGAAACAGAAG
>CAZPMV010000088.1:4102-8493 GCA_964587335.1 uncultured Anaerolineales bacterium | reverse complement strand
GTTAGCTCCCGTCCGTTGGGCGGCGCTTCAGAGTCACCAACGTCGATGTTGACCAGCCGCCAAGCACCATCAGTCGACAGGCAGATCCGGTTAGTGAGCCAGTCGTCGCAGATCTCCGTCACGACGACGGTGACCAGCGGCAGGCAAGACGTCTCGCCGGGCAGGCCATACTCTGGACGGTGGATCATTGCAGTCCCCTTTCGGTGTGGTTTGGCGGCTACAGCGAGGATGCTCAATGACCTGCTTACTGCAGCTCTTACAGAAGGAAGTGTACACTACTCTCGGCTGATACACGAGCACAAAGGAGATTGTGATGAGTAATGCAGTTGCCATCAATGGCAGCCCTCGAATGGAAAAGGGGAATACCGCGATGGTCCTGACCTCGTTCATCCAGGGGATGATGAATGCCGGATCCGATGTCGAGCTATTCTACGCCAGCCGCCTCAAAGTCAAGCCTTGCACATGTGGCGAGATGTACTGCTGGTACACAAGGCCTGGGGAATGTTGTATCAAGGATGACATGCAGTTGCTTTATCCCAAGCTGAAGAAGGCAGACATTCTTGTCCTAGCCACTCCGGTTTACATTCCCCTACCCGGTGGGATGCAGAACGTCATCAACAGGCTGTGCCCCTTGCTCAAGCCCCTTCTTGAAACACGTGAGGGACGCACGCGGGCTAGGTTTCATAGGGATGTCGAGATTCGGAAAATCGTACTCGTGTCTACTGGTGGATGGTGGGAGGTGGAGAACTTCGGGACAGTAGTGCGCATCATCGAAGAGCTGGCCAAGGGTGCCGGCGTGGAATTCGCCGGGGCAGTGCTCAGGCCTCACGCATTCTTGATGAGGAAGGAGGGGAAGTTGACCAAGGATGGAGAGGTCGTCTTGAATGCAGTGAGAAGGGCAGGCTATGAATTGGCCAAGGAGGGTGTAATGAGCAAGAAAACTCTCGACGTGATAAGTCAACCGCTCATATCCGAGGATGAGCTTCGGCGCAGATACAACAAGGCGTTGTGAGAGGAAGTGTATTGCCGAGGGGTTTGCGCCTTGGGACCAAGCGCGCCCAACACGCGCATGCAGCCGACGCGGCTACGCCGCGATGAAATCGCGAGCGGTTGGATACTACCTTGAGAGTTCGCGAGGGCACCGGGCAAGGGCCGCCGCGCGCCTGATGCGCCAACCGGTTAGGCTACTACTCACCTAAAACTGGGCCTTCGAAGGAAATGTGCAGCGAAACCCTGGAAACCTACCCTGCACACATCACCGCCCAGTTCTCCCCCGCTTTTCCCTCCCCTCAGTTCCCTCAGCCCCTTCAGCCCCCTTCTTGCCAGGCGATCACAAAGGCGATTGCGTACCCCTCACTGTGCGAAAGGCTGAGCGCCCACTGCGTCAGCCCCAGGTTTTCGGCGATGGCTTGCGCCCGACCATGCAGCGCAGCGGTGGGCCTTCCAGAAGGCTCGCGCACGACTTCCAGCTCGCGCCACTCGATGCCCCGCCAGCCGGTGCCCAGCGCCTTGCTCATGGACTCCTTGGCCGCCCAGCGCGCCGCCAGCCGGGCCACGTTGCCGCGGCAATAGGCCAGCTCGGCCTCCGTGTACACGCGATTCAGGAAGCGCTCGCCATGCCGCTGTACGGCTCGCTCGATGCGTGCCAACTCCACGATGTCTACGCCGATGTGGTACATCTGACACCTGCCCCCGCCGCCCAACAACGACAAGGAGACAAGGTGAGAGGGAGACAAGGAGAAACAACTGGTCTGGACGACTTCAGGATGGTCTCCTTGTCACCCTATCTCCCCATCTCCTTGTCTCAGATCCGGCCCCGCAACCGCCAGCGCGTACGCCTGCGCGTTGAGATACTGCGCGACCACCGCCTGCAGCTCTGCCGGGCTCACACTCTGAATGAGGTCGGGATAGTGATGCAGGTAATCCAATCCCAGGCCGTAGCGTTCCATCTGCAACAATGCCCCAGCCATTCCTTCGTTCGTCTCCAGGCGCAGCGGCAGTGAGCCAGTGAGGAAGGCCTTGGAATCACTCAGCTCCTTTTCCGGCACTAGCTCCTCACTCATGCGGGCGATTTCCTCCAGGATGCTCTCGGTGGCCCGCTGAACGCTGCCGGGGTTGACGCCAGCGAAGACGTACCATGACCCCGGCCACTGCCCCGCCTCCAGCGAACTCAGACAGTAGTAGGCCAAACCTTGCTTTTCCCGCACATTGGCGCCCAAACGCCCATACATGCCGAAGCGCCCCAGCACTGTGTTGGCCAGCACCGCGGCGTAGTATTGAGGATCGGTGCGCGCCAGCCCAGGATAGCCAAGCACGATGTCCGACTGGGTCTTGCCGGGCAGGGCCACCTCCTTGCGGACGATGGACTCTAGCTTCGGCACGGGCGGCAGCGCGGCTTCCCAGTCGCCGCCACCAGACCACTCGCCAACTGCCCCCTGAAGCAAGGCCAGCGCTGTCTCTGCCTTCACCGCTCCGACCACAACCACCACGCCGCCCCGCGGGCCGTAGTGTCGCCGATAGAAACTGACGACGTCATCGCGGCCGATGACCTCCGCCGTCTCGTGGTAGCCGATGAGGCTGCGACCGTAGGGATGCCCTGGATAAACCAGCTCACGGAAGGTGAGTGCTGCCATGCGGCGGGTGTCGTGATCACGCTCTCGCAGGTCGGTCAACCACTGGCCGCGTACCTTCTCCAGGTGTTCGGCGGGGAAGGTGGGATGCTGCAAGACATCGGCCAGCACGTCCAGGACCAGCTCCAGGTCTTCGGCCAGCGATTTGCTGTGGAAGCTGGTCAGGTGCCGGCCAGCCGAAACGCCCATGGAGGCCCCCACCCCCTCCACCGTCTCGTTGATTTCCTCGAAGCTGCGGCGCTCGGAGCCTCGCGTAAGCAGCGATGCGGTGAACGCCGCCAGTCCTGCCTTTTCGTCAGGCTCGGCCACGCTGCCGGCAGGCACGTACCCGTGTACGACCACCGCCGGACTGGTGAAGTTCTCTCGCACCAGCACCACCATGCCATTGGGTAGCTCGCGGCGCACGATGTCGTTCGGCCCAGGCACGATCGGGGTTTTGCGTTGCATTGCCATACTCGCTCCTCGCACGAAACACGGAATACATAATGGTGCTGCGTGTTGCGTATTGCGTTCTGCATCCTATCCCTGCGGCACGTACCAGCCGAGCGTCCCCTTGCTCCTCGCCAGGTACTTCTGCGCCACCCGTTGCACGTCCTCGGCGGTGACGGCGGCCAGGCTGTCCAGGTAGCCATCGAACCATTCGGTCGAAGCCACGATCTCGCTGAAGCCCAGCCAGAACCCCTGGTTGCTCACGCTCTCGCTGGAGTAGGCGAACTGGGCCCGCGTCTGCTTGACGGACTTGCTCAGCTCTTCCGGCGTGATGGGCTCGCTGGCAACCCGCTCCAGCTCAGCCCACAGGGCCGTCTCCAGCTCCTCCAGCGTGCGCTGCGGCCGCAGCGTGGCTGAGAAGGAGAATAGGAAGGGATCAACGGTTGACTGCACGGAACTGCCCGCACCGGCAGCCAGTTCGGTATCCACCAGAGCCTTGTAAAGGCGAGAGCTGCGGTTGGTCGTCCCACCGCCAAAGAAGCTCATCGGCTTTGCCCCGCCCAGCGCGGTATCGAGCACCACCAGCGGGAAGTAGTCCTCGTGCGTTGCAGAGACGGCATGGAATACCATTTGCAGGTAGGCGGTCTTGCCTTCCCCCTCGACGACAACGCGGCGCTCCCCACGCTGCGGCGGCTCGACCGCTCGCACAGCCGGCAGTTCCGGCCCCGACGGGATGGCGCCGAACAGCTCTTCGATGCGGGGCAATATCGTGTCGCTCTCGAAATCGCCCGTAGCCACAGCGATGGCGTTGTTCGGCGCGTAGTAGGCACGGTAGTACTGCCAGAGATCGTCGCGGGTCATGGACTGCAAGTCGTGCTTCCAGCCCACGACTTGGTGACGGTAGGGATGAGCACGAAAAGCAGCGGCCTGCACCTCCTCGCCGAGCAACCACTGCGGGGAGTTCTCCGCCCCTTCCCGCTCGGAGATGACGACGGTGCGCTCTTTCGCCAGCTCCTGTGCAGAGAACAGCGAGTTGACCATCCGATCCGCCTCGATGCGCAGCCCCAGATCAAGGCGGTCCGAGGGCAACGTCTCGAAGTAGGTCGTCCAATCTATCGAGGTCATACCGTTGAAGACACCGCCCTCTCGGGCGACCGCCTTGTCGAACTCCCCCTGGGGGAACGTGGGCGTGCCTTTGAACAGCATATGCTCCACCCAGTGAGAGATGCCTGTGATTCCCGGCATTTCGTTGCGGCTGCCCACGCGGTACCAGACCCAGAAGCTAGCCACCGGAGCATGGTGCATCTCCTTCAGCACCACCAGCAGACCGTT
>CAZPMV010000088.1:0-4002 GCA_964587335.1 uncultured Anaerolineales bacterium | reverse complement strand
CTGCACCCTCGCCGCCATATCCTCGCCCTACACCGCGGTAGACGAAGCCCAGGTCCCGCATCGCCGCCGGGTCGTAGATGTTGCGCCCGTCCATCAAGACTGTCCCACGCATCAACCCCTTGATGCGTGCCATGTCCAGATGCTTGAACTCGTTCCACTCAGTGACCAGAACCAGCGCGTCGGCCTCCTCGGCCACTTGATAGGGGTTCTCACAGTAGATGACGCCATCCAACACGCTCTTGGCATTGGCAACTGCCTGCGGGTCGTAGGCCTTGACCTGTGCTCCCTCGTGCTGAAGCATGTGGATGATGCCAATGGACGGCGCATCGCGCATGTCATCGGTGTCAGGCTTGAAAGCGAGGCCCAGAAGCCCGACGGTCTTGCCACGGAATCCTCCCATGATATCGCGTAGCTTCTGGATAGCCCGTTTGCGCTGATCGTAGTTGACGTGAGTCACAGCCCGCAGGATCTCAGGACGTACCCCGTACAGCTCGGCCATGTGAATTAGGGCCTTGACATCCTTAGGAAAGCATGAGCCGCCCCAACCGATGCCCGACCCCAGGAAGTGGGGAGCTATACGTTGATCACTGCCCATGCCCCGCGCCACCTCCTTCACATCCGCTCCTAACGCCTCACAGACGCTGGCGATTTCGTTGATGAAAGAGATCTTGGTGGCCAGGAAGGCGTTGGAAGCGTATTTGATCATCTCGGCAGTCCTCAAGTCAGTGATGATCGTGAGCGCCTGGAGCGGGTAGTAGATCTCTGCCACCTTCTCCGCCGCCTCTCGGCTGGTCGAGCCCAGTACGATACGGTCGGGATTCATAAAATCGTGAACCCCTGAGCCTTCGCGCAGAAACTCGGGGTTGCTCACCACAGCGAATTCCACGTCGTCCCCGCGAATGTCGCGCACAATCTTGGCCACCCAGTCGCCTGTCCCTATGGGAACTGTGCTCTTGTTCACGATGATCGTAGGCCGATGCATGCACCTGGCGATGTCCTCGGTCGCGGCATCGACGTGGGCCAGGTTGGCCTCGCCCTCGGAGCCCGTCGGCGTTCCCACGGCGACGAAAACGAACTCCGCATCCTCGAGCGCTTCGTCGTAAGACGTGGTGAAGTCCAGGCGGCCCGCCGCGTAGTTGCGGCGTACGATCTCCTGCAATCCAGGCTCGTAGATGGGCAGGATTCCCTTCTTCAGGTTGTCTGACTTCTCCTGGCTGCGATTGATGCAGATGACCCGGTTGCCCAGGTCAGCGAGGCAGGCCCCTGTGACCAATCCCACGTAACCCACCCCTACGACACAGATGCTCTTCATAGTTTCATCCCTCCTTGCCTTCGTCGTCTCGCAAGAGATATCCGCCGTGTATGCACCTGGCACACTTTACGGACACTTCTGCGAGGAACTGAAACGTGAGACGTGAAGCGTTGGCGCCTCATCCCGTTTCACGCTTCACGTTTCACGTTTCACAATGCTATCGTCAGGCCCACCCCACGGCGAACCAGGGGCGCAGCCCAAGCTCATGCCACTGACACAGGCTCAGCCGTCAGAACCAGCGCAGGCTCGATCATCTCGTCCAGTATCCTCTCCATGGCCATCGTGTGGCTGCACACACCCCGCCGGGCGAAGAACTCGCAGCCACAGTGCCAATTGCCCTCCTGATACACCACCACGTGATCCGTATGGTTGCCTCGAAAGGTGACCCGAAAACTGCTGAAACTGACGCGATCCCGCTGTTCCGCATAACGCTTGGCCTTCATGATCTTGCTAATCATACTGGAATCCATTCGTCTGCCCCCTCCCGCCTCCCATGGAGGCGATAACCACGTACCTGATGCCGGAGTGCAACTCCCGGCCAACAAGGAGCGACCTCATTCGCCAACAAGGCGCGAACTCATTCGCAGTCCTGACAACAAAAAACACCAAGACGCGGCAGCGCCTCAGTGCTGGGTACGACCCTGACCCACGATGGCTGTCCTGAGTTCAGTGACATCCTTCATCGCCTACTAGTATACCCGAGTTGAGCCCATTTGTCAAACTCGCCCGCCCCACGATTGACCTACAATCATCCTACGCCATCTTCGGCCCTGATTATCAGTTCATACACATCGCTCTTGCGCCAACCCGCCAGCTTGCCCACGCTCCTGATGGCCGCCGGCCGCGGCACGCCATCGGCTACCAGCGAGGCCACCGCCGCCTGCACCCGCGCCACATCCCAACGTGCCGCCCCCTCCCCCCTTCCCGCTCCACCAATGACCAAGGTGAATTCCCCACGCGGCCGCTGCTCAGCGAAGTGCGCTACCGCCTCTGCTGTCGTCCCCCGCCACACTTCCTCGTGCAGCTTGGTCAACTCCCGGCAGACCGCAAGTGGCCTATCGCCCAAGGTGTCCAGCAGATCGTCCAGGGCGGCGCGCAAGCGGTGCGGCGCTTCAAAGACCAGCAGCGTGCCTGGCTCCGTGACCACGCTCTGCAACAGCCGGCGACGTTCGGCGCGGCGGCGAGGAAGAAAGCCGAGGTACAGGAAGCGATCCGTGGGCAAACCAGAAACGACCAGAGCCGTGAGAGTGGCGGAAGGGCCAGGAATGGGCACGACACTAGCACCCGCTGACAGGGTCGCGCGAATCAGTTCGTAGCCCGGATCGGAGATCCCCGGCATCCCCGCCTCGGAGATGAGCGCCACGTCGCCCATTTCCAGAGCAGCCAGCACGCGGCCCTGCCGGGCCAGTTTGTTATGCTCGAAGTAGCTGATCAGCGGCGTGGAGATATCGTAGCGGGTCAACAGCTTGCCTGCCGTACGCGTGTCCTCAGCGGCGATCAAAGCGACCTCCCGCAGTACACGCAGCGCCCTCAGTGTTATGTCCTCCAGATTGCCAATGGGAGTGCCGACGACATACAGCGTGCCGGCGAGTTTCTGTTCATCACAGTCTGATGGCTCGGAGTTGCACTCCGAGCCACTGTTCGGGAGTACGACTCCCTCGCGTCGGATGAGTTGCGATCTGCTGAGTCTGGCTACCATCGAATGAGCCTGCTTTCCAGCCAACTGACCGCCAGGTAGAGAGCCAAGGCAATGGCAACCTGGCTGAACAAAGCAACGAACAGCAGCGGGGTGTCGAGTATCCCCCGCGACAGGTTGATGAGAAAGCCCAGCCCCCGATCAGCGCCGACGAACTCCCCCACCACAGCGCCGATGACGGCCAGTGTCACTCCAACCTTTAGCCCGCCCAGGAGCACGGGCAGTGCAGCCGGAAGCTCCAGCATGGTGAACACCTGCCAGCGGCTAGCCTGCAACGAACGCATCAGCGCCATCAGATCCTCTTCCACCGAGCGCAGGCCGACCACAGTGTTCACCAGTGCGGGGAAGAACACCATCAGTGCGCAAACCAGCACCTTGGACAGACCACCGAAGCCAAACCAGATCACCAGCAATGGTGCGATGGCCACGATGGGTATGGCCTGGGAAGCGACGATGTAGGGTGAGATCAACCGCTCCAGCACGCGCGACTTGGCCACAGCGTAGCCCAACAACGTGGCCGCGCTTACCCCAAGCAGCAACCCCCCGGTGATCTCCGCCAGCGTGATCCGCGTGTGCCAGCACAACGTGCCGTCGGCGGCCACAGTGAGGAATCTGGCCCAAACCTGCCCCGGCGAAGGGAGAATGAACGAGGGGTAACGCCGCCATCTCACCAAACCTTCCCACAGGAACACGAAAACGAGCAGCGCCAGGAGGAACAACAGGCTCCCCTGCAGTCGAAATCCCTCTTCCCTCCCTTCCCTCTCTGTCACCGCCATCCCTCTTCCTCCCCCCGCAGGCTGACTATGCGCATTCCGATGTTACTAGTCAGGCTCCCGCCGGACAGCCATGTCCGGCGGCCTCGCTAGGCTGAGCAGTACCTTCCCATTATATCACAACACGAAGGCGTGTCAAGGATAGTGAACGCATTGGGCGACAGCAGAGCCCAGCACTTCGCTTGTCGCGCTCAACCTTAGAATTCCTGCCTGATGTCCAA
>CAZPMV010000087.1:6310-11624 GCA_964587335.1 uncultured Anaerolineales bacterium | reverse complement strand
GGTGGCCACCGCCACCACCAGTGCCAGAGCCACCAACCACAGCAGCGACGCCACCAACAGTAGCACGCTGGGCCATCGACGTGGCGGCTGTTCTAGATTGAAGTTGTTGGCAGTCATCATCTCGCTCATAATCGCTATCATCTTCGATTTTATCAGATATGCGCCGAAAAGGCAAGGGACAATCGCGACCAGTGTGACTTTTCGGCTATCCCGTCGTCAAAGGGAATGATACCTGATCATCCTTTTGACAGAAGATCAGGAGGGGTGTATAATCGGGCGTCTCGGGGCGAAGTTCGCTGCGTCCCACTATCAATTTGAGTGAGATCTAGCTGCGCCGGCTGGAGTTCACGCCAAATCCATCAAGGAGGTCAAACGATGGCGAAGAAGGAAGGAGTTCTGTCTCGCCTGTTCCGCAAGCGGGCCGAGGCAAAGGAACGAGAGGAAAAAGCAGAAGCAGAAGCGAAGCAAGCAGCAAGTCTGGAAGCATTTCGCAAGACCAAGGAAAAGGACGCCAGGGCTGCCGCCAAGGCCAAGGAGGAGGAAGCCCTTAAGAAGGCCAAAGCCAAGATGCAGGCTCAGAAGGAAAAGGCTAGCAAGGCTATGGAAGAAGCCCTGCGCAAGTCCGAGGATGCCAAGAAGGAAGCCAAGGCTAAGGCTGCCGAGATACGGCGCAAGGAGAAGGCCGAGAAGGAACTGGAGGCCATGCGTAAGAAGGTTGATGAGGCCAAAGCCAAGATTGCTGACCAGCGCCGCGAAGAAAAGGCTGAGAAGGAACTGGCGGCCGGGAGGGCAAAGGTCGAAGCAGCCAAAGCAGAAATCAGGGCCAGGGCAGCCAAGCGCACCTATACTGTCAAGCCGGGCGACACTCTCAGTGGCATCGCCAAGCAGTTCTACGGCAAGGCCAGCCTGTGGCCCAGGATTCACGAAGCCAACAAGGAAACCGTCCCCAATCCGAATTTGATCCGTGTGGGACAGAAGCTGACCATTCCCCCCGCTGACTGAGTAGGTATCATGTGCCATGTGTCAGGTGCAATATCCTGGCAGGGATGTTGCATCGGCTGGCAGATTCTGTCTACATCGCATCACTTGGTACGGTACAACAAAGGGGCGCAAAATAGGTTGCTGCACCCCTTTGTCGTGTTTGGGGAACGGAAAACGCAACACGGAGCACATGCTCCGTGCTGCGTACCCCGATTTGGATGACTAGTAGAAGATTTGCCGTCCCAGCGACTTGGCCTGGGCTACCCAGTCAGCCACGTCTGCCGCTCTGGGAATGCGCCGGACGTAGTGCTCGCCAGCCACTTCCACGATCTTGGCGAACAGGTTGTCGGCGTTGCGCTGCGCCAACTCTACCACCGTGTCCACGCCGGCGAACTCCAGTAGGTCCGAGTAGACCCTGCCGACGCCCCAGATGCGAACCAGGTCAGCGCGGTTGCACAGCTCCAGGATCTTGCGCTCCTCCACGCCCAGATCCTTGGCCAGGGCCGCACGCTTCGCCGCGAGGCCAGCGGCAGCCAGCAGCGCCTCAGAATCCTTAATACCCTTGCCTTGCAGTGCCTCGGCTAGCCGAGGCGTCGCACCCCGCAGCTCTTCGATTTTGTAGACAGTCATGTTCTTGCCTCCCTGTGTTGATGTTGTCGGACGAGCTAGTCTGAAACGTAGGCCGGTACACCGTCGGTACGGTCCCGCCCGCGTGCGTCCTTGTATGTGATCTCCCAGTGCGGGGCCCAGGCCAGAGCGAACAGTTCCACGTCAACGTCCGTCCGGCGAGGGGTAACTCGCACTTCATCCATTTCATCCAGGGCCTCCGCCCAGCGGCGGGTCACGGCCTCTGCCTCTTCTTCCAACTCCGCTTTTAGTTCGGCGATATCCTCCTCCAAGTCAGCGATGGTCACCTTGGTTTCCTGAACATCCGCTTTGGCTTTGGTGGTATAGCGCCGCCTGCGGGAAGCAGTGGAGAGACCCCGGCTCGAGCGGCGGCCGAGGAACAGGCCAATCACCGACTCGCCAGCCGAAATCAACTCCTCCCGCTTGCGTGCCGCGTGGTCGGCCTCGTCCTCAGCCAGTTCCCTTTCTTCCCGTGCTAGCCGGTCTTGCAACTGCCCGATCTTGCGCTCGTATTTCTGCGACAGCTTGTCCACCTCAGCGTCCCGCCTCTCCCGCGCAGCTTCGCGGCAGCGCACAGTGAACTCCCGCGGGGTCTCGCCGGAGCGGGCGACGAGTTTGAGTGCCGGGTTGTAGCCCAACACCACAGCCTCGTGGCGATAGACGTAGTCCGAGAAACCATTGGACAGCCCCTTCAGCTTGCGGGCTGTGGTCACCGTGGCCGGCATATCCACGAAGAACGGTTCGCCAAACGGCTCATTCTCCAGATCGCGGTAGGTGATGTCCAATAGTCTGGCTTCGTCCCAACGCATCAAGGCCCGCGCTTCGGGCGCTTCCAGCAACAGCGCCACCTCGCGTCGTTCATCCACACCGTGCTTGCGGCTGACGAACTGCACGGTAGCCATGCCCAGGAGCGCCGGCTCGTAGATCAGCCTCTCCTCTCGCACCTCTAGACGCTGCCCCGTCTCTTCTTCCAGACGTCGAGCCGCCTGTTGCAGCGAAAGCAGCGTGGGCAGGAAGACCTCATCCATGTCTGGGGGGAGCGCCGGCGGGTGCCGACTGAGTCCCAGCGACAACGCCCCGTCCGACGGCGCAGCTGCTCTGGTCTTGTCCTTCGTTGGCCGCGGAGCGCTCGGCTCCGCCGCCACCTCTTCCTGCTCCTTGACGTCCCGCATAAGCTCCTGTACCTGGCGACGAGTCAGAGGCCCGCGCAGATAGCTCATGGCCCAGCGGGTGTAGAAGACGATGGGCCTCTCCTCGTGCACGTTGTGCAGCAAGAAGACCCGCGAACCGAGCGAAGAGATGAGCTTGTCCAGGTAACGACTGTCGAGCAGCGTCCCTGCCTCGGACACGGCGCTTTCCAGCCCCTCCAGTACCCGCATCTTGTCCCTCTCCGTCTGCAGCTTGCCGATGAACCAGGTGCCAGCGTTGGTCAATCCCTTGTAGTCCAGGTCCGCGGGATTCTGCGTGGTCAGCACCATGCCCAGGCCGAAGGCTCGCGCCTGCTTCAGCAGTGTCAGCATCGGCCGCTTAGAGGGCGGCTCCGCCACCGGTGGGAAGTAACCGAACACCTCGTCGAAGTAGACGAGCGCCCGCAGGCTAGTGGTGCCGGACTGGCCCCTCATCCAGGTCAGGATCTGCTGCAAGAGCAGCGTGACGAAGAACATGCGCTCGGTTTCGCTCAGGTGGGCGATGTAGAAGATGGACATACGTGGCTTACCGCTGGGGCCGTGCAGGATCGCGCTGATGTCCAGCGGTTGGCCCTCCAGCCAGCGTTTGAAGCCAGGCGCGGCGATGAGGTTGTTGAGCGCCATGGCCAATTCAAAGCGATCCTTCTGGGGGAAGAAAGTATCCAGGTCGAAGACACCCAGCCTGCGCATGGGCGGATTCTGCACCAAGCCGATCAGCCTGGCCATGTCCAGGTCCTCCCCCTCCCGCCAGGCGTGCTCGAAGATATTGGAGAGCAAGATGTGCTCGCGGCTGCGCACAGGGTCAGCTTCTATGCCCACCAGGCCCAGCAGCGCGGACACAGTGCCTTGGACTTTCTCCCGCAGCATCTCCTCGTGCTCTTCCCAGTCCAGGGGCGGCGCGGCGAGGGAATGGAGGATGCTCACCGGCAAGCCCGCGTCGGAGCCAGGAGTGTAGATCAGAAACTCCGCGCTTTCCTTGAGACGGCGGATACGCTCCGGACCCTCCCCCCAGTCGGCCAGTCCCTTGCGCCAAACGCTGGCGATGGTCTGGGCATACTCCTCCACGCTCTGTCCCTTGCGGCGGGCATCATCCACATTGATCCAGGGCAGGAAGTCCTTAGGCTGCAACTCGGGGAAGGTGAGCAGCAGGTTGGTGACATCCCCCTTGGGGTCGATGATGATGGCCGGCACGCTGTCGAGCGCTGCTTCCTCTAGCAGATCGATGCACAAGCCCGTCTTGCCGCTGCCGGTCATGCCCACGCAAACAGCATGGGTGGTCAGATCGCGGGCATCATACATCACAGGTCGGTCAAGGATATCGCCCGCTTCCAGGTCGTACTCTTTGCCTAAATAGAAAGCGCCTAGCTTCTCTATCACCTTCACACCCCGCACATCATGTTTCAGATCCTGACGAAAGGCAGGACATGGAAGCCCTGCCTTCTTCCTTCAGGATTGGATCACATGCCACTGCCGGTGACCGGCAACCTAAGTTCCAGCATATCGAAGGACGCGGGCTCCGACTCAGCCAGCGCCTCGCCAGCGTCGTCAACTGCTACAGCGCGCAGCGTGTGCTCGCCTGTGCTCAGATCAGCGGGCAATTCGAAGGTCCACTTGCCATCAGCATCGGCCGCGACCTCGCCGAGTAGTGTGTCACCATCATAGATCTGCAGCAGAGCATCAGGATCAGCCGTGCCCTCCACCATTCCGCCGGCTACTACATTTCTCTCATCAGGCAGCAGGATGATGGGCGGCGTTGCTGCCTTGATGATACTGAAGGTCAGCAACTCCGAAGCTGCTGCCTCTTCGCCCGCAGCATCCAGCACCACTGTGCGCAGCTCGTGCAGTCCCTCGGTCAGCGGCTGCGGCAACTCGAAGCGCCACTCACCATCCGCATCGGCGGTGAGCTCGCCCAACAGCATCTCGCCGTCGTACAGACGTACCTTTGCCCCCGGCGCAGCCGTGCCCTCGAACGCCAACGACTCGCCCGCACCAATGCTGGCTCCGCCGGCTGGAGAGACGACGACCGGAGCGATGATGGGCTCCTCCACGGTCAACGCGACCAGTTCCGAAGCAGCGACCTCTTCGCCCGCAGCATCCAGCACCACGGCGCGCAGCGCGTGCGCCCCCGCGGCCAACGCTTCCGGCAACTCGAAGTGCCATTCACCGTCCGCGTCGGCGGCGACCTCGCCTAACAGCGTATCGCCGTCGTACAGACGTACCTTTGCCCCCGGCGCGGCCGTGCCCCCGAACGCCAATGACTCGCCCGTACCGAAGCTGGCCCCACTGGCAGGAGAGACAACGGCCGGAGCGACGATGGGCTCATCCACGGTCAACGTGACCACTTTCGAAGCAGCGATCTCTTCGCCTGCAGCATCCAGCACCACGGCACGCAGCGTATGTGCCCCCGCGGCCAGCGCTTCCGTCAGATCGAAGCCCCACTCACCATCCGCGTCGGCGGTGACCTCGCCCAACAGCGTCTCGCCGTCGTACAGCCGTACCTTTGCCCCCGGCGCAGCCGT
>CAZPMV010000087.1:0-6210 GCA_964587335.1 uncultured Anaerolineales bacterium | reverse complement strand
CGCCCAACAGCGTCTCGCCGTCGTACAGCCGTACCTTTGCCCCCGGCGCAGCCGTACCCTCGAACGTCAACAGCTCGCCCGCACCGAAGCTGGCCCCGCTGGCAGGAGAGACGAGGGCCGGAGCGACGATGGGCTCCTCCATGGTCAACGTGACCACTTCCGAAGCAGCAGCCTCTTGGCCCGCAATATCCAGCACCACGGAGCGCAGCGCGTGCGCCCCTGCGGCCAGCGCTTCCGGCAACTTGAAGCGCCACTTGCCATCCGCGTCGGCGGCGACCTCGCCCAACAGCGTCTCGCCGTCGTACAGCCGCACCTTTGCCCCCGGCGCAGCCGTACCCTCGAACGGCAACGGCTCGCTCGCACCGAAGCTGGCCCCGCTGGCAGGAGTGGTGATGGCAGGCGCAATGGCGGCCGGTATCGGGGGAACGATCGTGAAGGCCACCGGCGCCGAGGCCGCAATCTCTTCGCCCGTTTCGTCAATCACCGAAGCGCGCACGCTGTGTGGTCCCTCGGCCAGCGCTGCGCTCAGCAGGAGACGGAACTCCTTGTCTTCAGGCTGCACAGTGGTCTCGCCCAGCAGCTTGTCGCCGTCGAAGAACCGTAAGGTCGCGCCCGGATCTGCCGTGCCCTTGAGGATGTTAAGCTCCTCAGCCTCAAAGGTCGCACCGCTGGTGGGTCGGGTGAACACGGGGGGAGCGGCCACCGTAACCTGAGGGGCACATCGCAGCGCCAATAGGATTAAGACCGCTAGTAGGATGATAGAGACGATGAGCTTGCAGATATCGAGTGGTCGTTCCCAGGGTTCTCGCCTTGTCATGTTCTTGCCTCCTCCAGTTTCATGCGCAAAGGGGGGGCGGCCAGGGCCCTGATAAGCTTGCCCCATACACTGTGGCGTGATCTACGAAGCCAGGTCTCGCGCCTGGGCCACCCAACCGGCGAAGTCGACCTCCTGCCACGTCTGAGGCTGGATGATGGCCTCCAGATGGGCAACGGTCGCCGCAGCGAGATCAGCGAAAGTCATGACGCCCGCTTCGTAGAGCTTCTGCTCGAACACACCGCCGATGCCACGGATCTTGCTCAGGTCATCGGGGATGATTCCGTTCCAGGCCGCGCTGACGGTGACCGACTTCTCTGCCAGCCGGCGGGCCTGCTCGTTCCAGCTTTCGTAGTCGAAGTCCTGCCACTCTTTGGGCTGGATGACGGCCTCGATCTCGGCGTCGCTCAGGGCAGCCAGCTCAGCGTATGTGCCGATGCCAGCCGCATAGAACTTCTGCTCGAAGACAGGGCCAATGCCGAGGATAGCCGCCAGGTTCTGGGCAGGGATGCCTAGGGGTTCAGCCGCGGCATCCGCCTTGCGAGGCACTCGCTTGCTGGTGGCCCGCAGATCGGCCTCTGCGATCCAGGCCGCGTAGTCGCCTGCTCGCAGGCCCGCCCCCTCGATGATGCTCGCCAGTCGCTCTTCGTCAGCAGCGGCCAAGCCAGCGAAACTGGTGATGCCCGCGGTGCTCAGCGTGGCCACCGCCTTGTCTCCGATGCCCCCTATGAGCGTCAGGTTGTCGCCCTTGCGGAGGTGCAGACGATCCTGGAGCTCCTTCAGCGCATCGTCATCGCCTGCGACGATAAGGAGCGCTTGCTCGATCCACATCGGGTAGTCCACACGCCGCCAGGCAGGAGCGTCAATGACAGCCTTCAAGCGGGCCTCGTCGCTGGTCGCCAACTCAGCGAAGGTGTTGATACCCCCGTCCCGCAGCAGCCCAGCGTACTTAGGGCCAATGCCCTCAATGAACGTCAGATCGTTGCCCGCCACCACCGGAGCGGGCGGCAGATCACGCAGCGTTCGCGCCTGGAGGATCCAGTCGCCGTAGTTCAGACGCCGCCACTCAGGCGCCTGGATGATACCCTGCAGTCCGGCCTCATCTATCTCGGCGATCTGGGTAAAGGAGGTAATGCCCGCCGCTCCGAGCGTTGCCGCCAATTTGGGACCGATGCCACGGACAAGGGTCAGATCATCCACTCGCACTTCGGCTTCCGGCACCTCAATCTCAGGGGCAGGGGCGCCAATTGCCAGTCCCGGCGCCGCCATCCCGATCTCGGGGACCTCCACCGTCGGAGCCTCGACCTCCACCTCGGGGGCTTCTACCACCATAGTGGGAGTCTCCAATCGAGATGCCAACGCCCGTTCAAAGTCGGCGATGCGAAGGTCCCGCTGCTCTATCTCGCCGCGGAAGTGGGCAACTCGACGGTGGCACTCATCCAGCGAACCTTCCAGTTCCTCGAGGCGTGCCTCGTGCGGTCGGCGTCGCTTCCAGCGCCAGTAAACGACCTCGATCAGCCAACTGACAAACCAACCGATGAGGACACCCAGAATCAACCACCAATACGATGCCATGTTACGACCTCCTTTGGATGACAATTGAGAGTCACTACGTCCCCCACCCGACCGTGCGGTGGAGACTGACCGCGAGAATGGCTTACTGCCCATGTGCGTTCTAAGCAAGCGCGACCGGATTGGAACAACTGGAACAAGGCAGACAACGCCGACGATTTCGCGCTGCCCCCGGAAGATACCGATGAAGTATTATACTGGGCAATTCTGGATGATGATGCAGAAAGCTCCAACCTATGCGCTCTCATGAGAGCGCTGATTAGCAAGAGTGGGGGCAGCCCCCAGCGTCCCAGCACCGGGCCGTCGCCAGGAGAGAGGGCTGCCCCTCGTGATGGGGTTGCTACAGGCCCTTAAGGTAGGTGGCCAGCAGCATCAGCACAGCGGATACCAGCGCAAACCAGACGGCGTAGGTGCCCAGGAAGGCTACATTAAACACCGCGCCGATTACGGCCAGCAACGCCAGGATCAAGCCGATCCACCAGGTGATTACCTTGGGTTGGTTCAACTTCATGGTTATTGCTCCTTTCATGCAGAAGTGCTGCGAAACCTCAACATAACGGTAAGTGCGTGACACTATAGGCGAAAACCCCGGGGCCCGGTGGCCTCACGGCCAGCAGCCGGGGATTGGCCTCACAGAGCCCATCTACGAACCCAGCATGTCTTCTGGGCCTCAGTCATAGCTCCACTGTGGGGTTCGTAGTGGCAACTTCGCTTGCTTCTTCGACAGCACTTGCACTGCCCCCGTTGGGAGTGCAACTCCCTCTCAACAGAATCAGCGCACAGAACGTGGGAAACCTTCCGATCCTTCCGCTTTTCCGCTGACAAGGTGTCAGGTGCAGGGTTCTCGCGTGCTAGATGCTCATGCATTCTATAGGCTGTCAATTGGCAAGAGTGGGAGCAGCCCCCAGCGTCCCAGCACCGGACCGTCGCTAGGAGAGAGGGCTGCCCCTCGTGATGGATCTCCTACAGGCCCCCAAGCCTGGTGGCCGCCAGCATCAGCACAGCGGCTACCATCGCGAGCAGAAAGGCATAGTTGGCGAAGCCCGGGGTCGGCATCAGCCTGGCGATCAGAGCAAACAGCATCAGGATCAGGCCAGCCCACCAGGTAATCTTCCTGGGAGGATTCAATTTCACGTTCTTTTCTCCTTTCACTCAGTATTACTGTCAAAAACCGACAAGCCAGTCACAGTGTAACTGAATAAGGCAAAAACCCCGGGGCCCGGTGGCCTTGCGGCCAGCAACCGGGGATTGGCCTCACAGAACCTATCTACGAACCCGGCGTTCCTCCTGGTGCTCTGTCAACGTGAAAGCGACGCGTAGCATAGGGCCTTGTGCCCGCTTGGACGCCCGCAAGGGGACCATGACGAATCAAGCCTCTGCCGAGGCATCGAGAGGCTCCAGGCTGTCCTCGCCAACTGGCTCCTGTATCAGATACTCTGGTTCGATCTGGGCAGTGGGCTCAAGCTCAGCCGGCAGCACGGGCTGGTCCGGTTCTGGGAACTCAGGGGATGGTGGCAACTCGGGTTCGGGTACAACACGAGGCCTGTCGGGACCATCCTGCATCTTCACCCTCACCTTGCCCACACTGATGCCCATCCGTTCCTGGATAACCTCGCGGGTCACCTGAGTGATTTCGTCAGTCTTGAGCGGCAAATCCACGGCGGGGTGCACCTGCACATCCAGAGTGACGTCCACCTTCTTGCCCCGGCTGATGACCTTGGGTTTGACACGGTTCACGTCCGCCACACCGGCCAGAGCAGTCTGTAGTCGCTGGGTGATGGACTTGACGCTGACCTGTACCTTGTACCCCTCGGCGGCGGACACCTCGACCGTACTGCGGTGGGGAGGGCGCAGTTCCAGCCACAACAGCAGGCCGCAGAGCACGATGATCCCCAGCCCTGCGCCGAGATAGGCCCAGTATGCACCGGAGAGGATGTTGTAGAAGGGAATGGTGGCTTCAATCTGATCCGGGACATTGCGTAGAATGTCCAGTACTGTCCGAGGAGCAAGCAGGGAGAGGAATGTGGCTGCCAAGAGCGCAACCAGAAGTGTTACGATGACAACGCGGTTGAAGAGGTTCATGACGATTTCTCCTTGTCTTTCCAATCGTATTTGGACGACAGAAGCACCAGAAGGTCACAAGGACTGACTCTGTTGTCACAGCAGATGGCTCACCTGTGCCCCACCACACCAATTGTGGAGGCCAAAGGTTGCAAAGCAGTTGTAGTGCCGCTGTCGGGAGTGCAAATCCCTCCTAACCGAAACCGCTCACACAGCGGGGGAATCCTTCCGATCCTTCCGCTTATCCGCTGACAAGTGCCGACCGTTCCACATTCTCAACACTGGCGTGAGTGCAGCGAAGATGCGTATCCACCGCACCTGCTCGGCTTTCCGTCAGGTCTCTACTCGTATCTGTGGATAGTTCCTACTCGTAGGATGATTCAACGAAGTATTACAGGAGTATTATAACGGCTATCATCAGAAACTGCAAAATCGCCGAAGCCTGCTTTGCTCCTTTCGTCGATGAGATCCCGGAACACGGAAGACGCGCAAGTCTTCCATGAACACCTGCAAGGGTGCCCAGGCTGCCTAGTACTACAACGTTACTTCGTCAAAGGCCATCCAAGCGTTTGATGGTGCGTTTGCGATGGGACAGGTAGGCAGCATGGTTCTGCTGCTGAACATCATTGCGGAAAACAGTGCCGCCCTTGCCACAAGTTAGGGGCGGCACTGTTTGCTTTGGCTACTCCTTCGCTCGTGCTACGGCACGGCCGATCCAGATGGTCACCACCACCGCAAGGATGGTGACGATGATTGCATAGACCCAGGCACCACCGCCGACGCCCCAGCTTTTCACCATCTCGGTGATGGCCTCATTCCAGGCCAGCGCGGCGATGAGCCCGAAGGCCGCGGTGATGAGCTGGCCGATCTTTTCAAGTACCTCGTTCTTCATTGTCGTTCTGTCTCCAAGGATTATGTGTATTGGGATGGTTCTTGGTTGGGAAGACAACCTGTTCGCCTCGCGGCTATCCTGCGGCATAGTATTGGGCTGGCGACCAGACGCCATCTGGCATGTCCGCTGGCTGACGTAGAGCTTCTAGCCGCCGAAGCTGCCTCCGCTCTCTATGTCGGGACTGTCAGCCCGCTTGCCGGTCTTGCGCACGCGGTATGGCTTGCGGGGCTTCTTCTCTTCGGGCTGTATCTCCTCCCCGACTTCTCCCACCTGCCACTCGTCACTGACAGTGCGGGCGCGCCCGGCCGAACGTGCGCCCCCTGGCCGTTCGCCTACACTCGGTCCACCGCCGATACTGGCCCCGCTCTCGATATCCGGACTGTCGTAGCCCCGCCGCTCGCGGTCGCCGCCGATGGTGGCGCCACTGTCAAAGTCGGGGCTGTCGTGAGCGCGGCCACCCCGCATGCCGCCGATAGAGCTGCCGCTGTCGATGTCTGGGCTATCATACGTCCCTGCCGGCGCTTCCCGTCGTTGGCTCAGCCAGCGCATGACGAAGAAGAGAACGATCAGGGCAAGAATCAGCAAAAAGCCAAAACAAAGTGTGTCCATAAACCGTCATCTCCTCCTAGTTGATCTCGAACTCCATGGTCTGTACGGGGTTGCCATTGACATAGATCTTGCAACTGTAGTTGCCACGCTTGAGGACGCCGAAGTCCTTAGGTTCGATGTGGAATTCGATGTAGGTATCGGCATAATCTCGATCGGCGGTGATGGTGGGGGTGTCCTCGAACGGTTCACCCTCGTAGACCCAACGGGCGTAGAAGCTGGTGCCAGCGTCAATGCGGTTGGCTTTGACGACGCAGTAGATGAC
>CAZPMV010000086.1:0-11641 GCA_964587335.1 uncultured Anaerolineales bacterium | reverse complement strand
TGTTCGACGAGGCCGAGAACCGCTTGCACGTGCAGAAGGCGGTGATGAGCCTGGTAATGAGGTAGGTTGGTGATCTGTGATCAGGTATCAGGGGGCCAACCTCTGTTTCCCAATCATCCTGATCACTGATACCCGATAACTGATATCTCAATGCCATTTAGTTAAGCGCAGTTTAGCTCCTTGTTGGCGTCTTTGGGCAGCAGAAACGGGCACAAGGCCCTATGCTACGACTTTAACTTAATGACATTGACTGATATCTGACTAATAATGAAGAGGGAGCGAGCAATGAGCAAATCCGATTATCTGGAAATCCGCTGGCACGGCCGCGGTGGCCAAGGAGTGGTCACCGCAGGCAAGCTGCTGGCCGAGACGGCGCTGGGGACGGGCCAATACTTCCAGGCCTTCCCCGACTACGGCCCCGAACGCATGGGGGCGCCAATCCGTGCCTTCACCCGCATCAGTCCCAAACCGATCACCATCCACTCCCAGATCGAGGAACCCAGCGTGGTGCTGGTGCTCGATCCCACCCTGCTGGGGACGGTGCCAGTGGCGGAGGGGTTGAAGGAAGACGGCACCTTGCTGGTCAACACCTCGATGGGCCCGGCAGAGGTGCGCGAGGTCACTGGCTTTCATACCGGCAAGGTCTTCACCGTGAATGCCAGCCACATCGCCATCGAGGAAATGGGCAGGGAGATCACCAACACGCCCATGCTAGGGGCGCTTGCCCAGGCCACGGGCCTTTTCGACATGGGAGACCTGGTAGAGCAATTGCGCGCCTGGTTCGGCAAGAAAGTCTCAGCGAAGGTCATCGAGGCCAACGTCCGGGCGATGCAACGCGCGGCCAAAGAGGTGGTGGAAGGGTAGAGAGGAGCGAACACTATGACACAGTTGAAAGGATGGCGGGATATCCCCATCGGCGGGATGATTCTGGAAGCGGGGAACGCGGTGGAGTACCTCACTGGAGGCTGGCGAGCTTTCCGGCCCCTGTTTGGCGAGGCCGCCTGCATCCACTGCATGCAGTGCTGGCTGTTCTGCCCCGACTCCAGCATCCTGGTAGACGTCGAGAACGAAAAGATGATCGGCTTTGACTTGGAGTACTGCAAAGGCTGCGGCATTTGTGCGTCGGTCTGCCCCGTAAACGCCAAAGTGATTCGAAAGGCTGGGGAGGAACTGGAGCGAGATGACCCTCGTCTGTGCATCCTCATGGTCGAAGAAGGGAAATTCCGGGAGGAAGACAGTGAGTAGATTCAAAGCATTGACCGGAAACGAGGCAGTCGCTACGGCGATGCGCCAGATCAACCCCGACGTGATGGCTGCTTACCCTATCACGCCCCAGACCTCCACCGTGCAGAAATTCGCCGACTTTGTGTCGGACGGGCTGGTGGACACGGAGTTTGTCTGCGTGGAAAGCGAGCACAGCGCCATGAGCGCCTGCGTCGGCGCATCGGTGTCCGGAGCTCGGGTGATGACCGCCACCTCCGCCAACGGCCTGGCGCTGATGTGGGAGATCGTCTACATTGCCGCCTCCACCCGCTGCCCCATCGTGATGAGCCTGGTCAACCGAGCGTTGTCGGGTCCCATAAACATCCACTGCGATCATTCCGACGTAATGGGCATACGAGATAGCGGATGGATCATCTTCTTCTCCGAGAACGGCCAGGAGGCCTATGACAACATCATCCAGGCGATCCGCATCGGCGAGCACCCCGACGTGCTGCTGCCAGTGGCGGTTTGCCAGGATGGCTTCATCACTAGCCACGGCATGGAGCGGGTAGAGATATACGACGACGCCGACGTGAAGGATTTCGTGGGCAAGTACCGTGCCCAGTGGTCGCTGCTGGACCTGGAGCATCCCAAGACCTACGGGCCGCTAGATTTCTACGATTACTACTACGAGCACAAACGGCAGCAGATCGAGGCCATGGAGAACGCTCAGGACGTGATCCTGGAAGTGGCCGCGGAGTTCAACCATAAGTTCAAACGCGACTACGCTCTGTTCGAGTCGTATCGGCTGGAGGACGCGGAGGTGGTGGTAATCATCGTCAACTCGGCGGCCGGGACGACGAAGGTGGTGGTGGACAAACTGCGGGACGAGGGGCTAAAGGTGGGGCTGCTCAAGCCCCGTCTCTTCCGTCCCTTCCCAGCCAAGGAGTTGGCAGACGCCTTGAGCCACCTGAAGGCCATAGCGGTGATGGACCGCTCCGTCTCCTTCGGCGCCATGAACAACGCCGGTCCCCTGTTTCTGGAACTGGTAGCAGCGCTGGCGACCCACGGCGTGCAGATGCCGGTGGCCGACTACGTCTACGGCCTGGGCGGACGAGACATCCTGCCCCGGGAGATCGAACAGGTCTACCGGGACGCTCTCAAGATGGCCGAAACGGGACAGGTGGAGCGGATGGTGACGTATCTCAGCGTGCGGGAGTGAATAGGCTCTCAGCCTGAGTTGTGACTAGAAAAGGAGTATCGTACCATGCCAACTAAGCTAACCCCTAAGGAACTATCCAAGCGCCCGGAGCGGCTGTCGCCGGGACATCGGCTGTGTGCAGGCTGCGGCGCTTCGATCATCGTGCGGCAGATGCTGGCGGCGATTGACGACCCGGTGGTCCTTGCCAACGCCACCGGCTGCCTGGAGGTGGCCACGACCATCTACCCCTATACGGCCTGGCGGGTGCCGTGGATCCACAATGCCTTCGAGAACGCCGCCTCGACTATCAGCGGTGTGGAAGCGGCATACCGGAGCCTGGTGCGACAGGGGAAGATCCCCGAGCAGAATGTGAAGTTCATCGCCTTCGCCGGCGACGGCGGCACCTACGACATCGGCATCCAGGCCCTCTCCGGCGCTATGGAGCGAGGTCACAACATGCTCTACGTCTGCTACGACAACGGCGCCTACATGAACACCGGCATCCAGCGCTCCAGCGCCACGCCCTTCGGCGCCCACACCACCACCTCGCCGGCCGGTAAGGTCATCCCTGGCAAGCAGCAGTTCCGCAAGGACCTGACGGCGATCATGGCCGCCCACGGCATTCCCTACGTGGGCCAGGCGGCCCCCAGCAAGTGGCGCGACCTGATGCAGAAGACCCGCAAGGCGGTCAACTGCGGCGGGCCAGCCTTCATGAACGTGCTCTCCTCCTGCAACCGCGGCTGGCGGCACGGGACCGAGGAGACGATCGAAATCACCCAGTTGGCGGTGGACACCTGCTACTGGCCGCTCTACGAGGTGGAGAACGGCGAATGGCGGCTGACCTACAAGCCGAAGGAGAAGAAGCCAGTAGAGGAGTGGATGAAGCGACAGGGTCGGTTCCGCCACCTCTTCACGCCGCAGAACTACCACCTCATTGACGAGATGCAAGCAGAGGTGGATCTCCGCTGGGAACGGCTGCTGAAGCTGTGCGGCGAAGCGTAGAAATCGGCAAGTCGGCAAATCAGCATCGGTAGGCCAGGGATGAAGCGGTAGCATGATTCCCTGGTCTAGTCGTCTATGCGTTGTTCGTAGTGAGCCACGAAGTGAAGCGGAGTGGCGTGGAGAACGACGGCACTTCACTCCGTTCCGTGCCTGACTGCGAGCATTCATGCGGGGAGCCAGGGATGGGGTAGGTTCACGATTCCCTGGTCCAGTTGCAGTTGTCTGTGCGTTGTTCGTAGTGAGCCACGAAGTGAAGCGGAGTGGCGTGGAGAACGACGGCACTTCACTCCGTTCCGTGCCTGACTGCGAGCATTCATGCGGGGAGGTAGTTATGAGTCTCTATGGCAAGGATTTCATCTGCACGCAGGAGTGGATGCTCAAGGAACTGATGGCCGTGCTTGATCTGGCAGCGGAGATGAAGCGTGATCGCTTCTCCGACCGTTGGACAAGTATCCTCAAGCACAAGACCTTCCTGATGTTCTTCTATAACCCTTCGGTGCGTACGCGTCTTTCGTTTGAGGCCGCAGCCACCGAGTTGGGAGGCCACGCCCAGTTCATGACCCCTGCGGCGGGGCGCTTCAAGACCCAGAAGCAGGCTGGGGAGACCATCGAGGACGCCGCCCAGGTCATGGCCCGCTACGTGGCCGGCATCGGCATCCGCATCCTGGAAGACAAGGTGCCCTACTACGGCGCTGGCGACGAGATGCTGCGCGAGTACGCGCACTGGGCAAATGTGCCCATCATCAACATGGCCGACGACCGCTTCCATCCCTGTCAGGGGCTGGCCGACGTGATGGGCTGGGCCGAGTGGTACGGCGGTGGGCCTGGTCAGCCCGACTACGACGCGCTGCGGGGCAAGAACTTCCTGCTCACCTGGGCTTCGGGTGCGCTGGCCCGTTCGTGGTGCAGTGTGCAGGCAGCGTTGCTCATTGCCTCCCGCTGCGGCATGAACGTCACCGTGGCCCGGCCTGAGGGGTACGACCTGGACCCCGCGGTGTACGAGTGGACACAGCAGAACTGCGCCGCCAGTGGCTTTGAGTTTCGCGTCACCAGCGACCGGACGAAGGGCTATCACGGTGCGCACATCGTCTACTCCCGCAACTGGGTCAGCCCGCAGGCGTACAGGGACGGCGTGCTCCAGAAGCAGACGGAGATCGAGAAAGCGATGGCCTATCCCGGTTGGACGACGACTGCCGAACGGATGGCGCTTACTGACAACGCCATCTTCACCCACCCCATGCCTGTCGATCGGGGCAGCGAGGTAACGGACGAGGTCGCCAGCGGCCCGCGTTCTGCCGTCTACGACATTGCTGAGAACCGGTTGCACGTGCAGAAGGCGTTGATGGCGTTGACGATGGAAAACTGGTAGAATAGACCAAGGAGCGAACCTATGACCAAGAAAATCGCCGTCGTTGCCATCGGCGGCAACTCGCTGATCGTGGATCGCCAGCACCAGAGGGTGGAGGATCAGTGGAAGGCAGTGCGTGAGACGTGCAGGCACCTGGCGGGGATGATCGAGCGCGGCTGGAACCTGATCATCACCCACGGCAATGGCCCGCAAGTGGGCTTCATCCTGCGGCGCTCCGAGATCGCCGAGAAGGTAGAAGGAGTACATCCCACTCCTCTGGATATGATCGGCGCCGATACGCAAGGCTCAATCGGCTACATGATCACCCAGACGTTGGGGGATGAGTTGAGGAGACGGAGCATCGACCGCCAGTGCGCAGCGGTGGTGACCCAGGTGCTGGTGGACGAGAATGATCCGGGCTTCGCAGACCCGACCAAGGGCATCGGCGGGTTTATGGACGAGGAGGAGGCGCGCAAGTTCGAAGAAGAGGGCTGGGTTATCGGGTACGAAGCGGGCCGCGGTTGGCGGCGCAAGATCGCCTCTCCCATTCCTCTGAAGATCATCGAATTGGACGCAGTGAAGACACTGGTAGATGCTGGCTTCGTGGTGGTCACCGTGGGCGGCGGTGGTATCCCCGTGACTGAGGGCGCACACGGCAACCTGGAGGGCGCTCGCGCCGTGATTGACAAGGATCGTGCCAGCAGCCTGTTGGCGCGCAATCTGAAAGTTGATCTTCTCCTCATCTGCACCGGCGTGGCACAGGTATCGCTGCACTATGCGCAGGACAACGAACGGCCACTGGATCGTATGACGGTGAGCGAGGCCAGGCGCTACCACGCTGAAGGGCATTTCCCGCCAGGCAACATGGGGCCCAAGATCGAGTCCATCATACAGTTCCTGGAGGCCAACCCCCAGGGAGAGGCGCTGATCACCGATCCCTGGAACATCGAGCGGGCGCTGGATGGCGAGACGGGTACTACGATTGTGCCATAATGATCCATGACGCCTCTGAAAGAACGTGAGATTGTCAGCGGATTGAGCGGATTGAGCAGATTTGGTTTCATGTTTCATCCGCTTAATCCGCTGATGGCTTTTGGGTTTTTCCAGTAGAGTCATCCATGGTTCGCAGGTTCGCACACTCATGCACAAAAATCAGTGTTCATCCGTGGGAATCCGCGTCCTATCTGGCGATCGGCTTTCGGACGTCTCTCTCGGATACCCAAACTCACGGATACCGGATTTGCGAAGCCCTAACACACGCGCGAAGGAGGTGATGCCAAAGGACATAGCACCAATCTACTGTTGGTAAGGTTCCATACGCATCTTTCGCTTGTTCTCAGAGAGCTTTTCCAGATTGGCGCCCTCTACACGAGCCCACCTCTTGGTGAACCAACCTCGGATTTGCTCTCAGAAATGAGCGAACCATCAGTCTTTTGACTTCCCAGACTACCAAACCTGAAGTACAATTAAGGAGGCGTAGAAATGCTATCCAAGAACGTACGGTGGCTTCTGGCTGCCCTGGTGATTCTGTCTCTGGTACTGGGCGCTTGTGCGAAGCCCCAGGCACCGGCAGAAGAGCCTACTGAGGAAGGAGGGTTCTCCATTCCGGCGACCATAGAGGGCAAATTCAACGTGGCGATGGTGCTCATCGGCCCCCACGATGATGGTGGCTGGAGCCAGGCCCACTACGAAGGGCTGGAGTACACCGCGGATAATCTTGACAATGTCCACATCGCCTATATCGAGAACGTCCCAGAGGGGTCCGAGTCCGAGCAGGTCTTCCGCAGCCTCTCCCGCAAGGGATTCGACTTGATCTTCGGTACTTCCTTTGGCTACATGGACGGAATGGAGATCGTGGCTGAGGAATTCCCGGACATCATGTACAGCCACATCAGCGGCTACAAGTCCAATATGGAGAACTTCGGCAACCTGTTTGGCGCCATGGAAGACATGAAGTACCTGGCTGGGATGCTGGCCGGATCGCGGGCCAAGATGGACGGTAATCCCAAGTTGGGCTACATGGCCACCTTCCCCATCCCTGAAGAGATCCGGCTGGGCAACTCCATTGCGCTGGGCATGAAGCAGACCTGCCCCGAATGCACCATGGACGTGCGCTGGATCAACACCTGGCATGACCCCGTCATAGAGAAAGAGGCAGCAGCTTCCCTCTTCGACGCCGGTGCGCAGGTGGTCTTCACCGGAGCTGATACCCCAGCCGTGGCCGACGTGGCCCAGGAAAAGGGCAAATGGGGCGTCACCTACGATTGGTACGGCTCCTGCAAAGTAGATGCCTGCCTTACCGCTCCCTACTGGAATTGGGGCCCTGTCTATGCCGGAATCAGCGAACAGGTCAGAGATGGCTCCTACAAGGCTGGCTGGCACTACTTCGACGCCGATACAGGCGCTCTGGGGTTGTTTGGCTTCATGGAAGGCCAAACCTTGACGTCCGGCGTTGCCGAACTGCCCGAAGAGGATATCCAGTTGGTGCGAGACACGCTGGCCAAGATGCTGGCGGGCGAGTTCAATCGCTTTGACGTCTTCGCCGGCCCCATCAAGGACAATGCCGGCAACGTGGTTGTGCCCGCGGGCAAGAAGATGGGACAGTCCGACATGGATCAGTTCCCGCCTGGTGCGCCCGGCCTGGAGTGCGAGTACTGCATGTACTGGTGGGCCGACGGTATCACCGCTGAGTTGCCTGAACTGTAGAAGTTAGAAACTGGAAGTTGGAGGTTGGAGGCTGAATTCGTGCTTCCAACCTCCAATACCCAAACAGGGCACACCGGAATGACCAACGTAACCAACGCAGTTGAGATGTAGGCCATTGTCAAACGTTTTCCCGGCGTGCTGGCCAATGATCGGGTGGATTTCGACCTGCGCGTGGGCGAAATCCACACCCTGCTGGGGGAAAACGGCGCTGGCAAGAGCACGCTGAACACGCTGATGAACGTTCTGGCCGGCCTCTACCGACCGGAAGAAGGGACTGTCCGCATTCATGGCAAACTGGTCAACTTCCGTTCCCGAGAGAAAAAGGGGGCTTGGAATGACCAACGTAACCAACGCAGTTGAGATGCAGGCCATTGTCAAACGTTTTCCCGGCGTGCTGGCCAATGATCGGGTGGATTTCGACCTGCGCGTGGGCGAAATCCACACCCTGCTGGGGGAAAACGGCGCTGGTAAGAGCACGCTCATGAACGTTCTGGCCGGCCTCTACCGACCGGAAGAGGGGACTGTCCGCGTTCATGGCAAACTGGTCAACTTCCGTTCCCCGCGCGATGCCATTGAACATGGCATTGGCATGGTACATCAGCATTTCATGCTGGTCCCGTCGCTAACTGTAACAGAGAACATTCTGCTGGGACTCAGCGAGCCACGTTTCCTGATGCGGCTGCCCGAATACCACAAGCGAATTGCCGAGCTGGAGGAGCAGTTTGGCCTCAGAGTGGATCCGGAAGCCAAGATCTGGCAATTGACGGTGGGCGAGCAGCAGAGGGTAGAGATCCTCAAGATGCTTCACCGAGGCGCAGACGTGCTCATCATGGACGAGCCCACGGCCGTGCTGGCCCCGCAGGAGATCGATGAGCTCTTTGTCACTCTGCGCTCGATGACGGCTGAGGGCAAGTCGATTGTTTTCATCAGCCACAAGCTGCACGAGGTAATGGCGATCTCCAATCGCATCACGGTGCTGCGCAAAGGGCGCATGGCCGCTCCGCCCCTGGACACCCAATCCACCACCAGGGAGGAACTGGCCGAATTGATGGTAGGCCGCAAAGTGCTATTTGAGGTCGCCAAGGGCCTGAGCGAGCCCGGCGAGGTGCTCCTTTCCGTCAAGAATGTAAGCGCTCTCAATGACAGAGGATTGCCTGCCCTCAATGGGGTATCGTTGGAGATCCGCTCCGGCGAGATACTGGGGTTGGCCGGGGTTGCCGGCAACGGACAGTCCGAGCTGGCGGAAGTGATCACTGGACTGCGTCCCTGCACGGCCGGTGAGGTGACGGTCGGCGGCCAAGTCTGCAGCAACTGCCCGCCCAGAGTGGCCATTGATGCCAGCGTGGCCCATATCCCCATGGACCGCACTGGCGCAGGCACGTCCCCCAACTTGAGCATTGCAGACAACCTCATCATGAAAGCCTATCGCTACCCTCCCATTGGCCAGGGGTGGGCCATTGACGAACGCTCGGCCCGCGAGCACGCTGAGAAGCTCAAGGAAGAATACGACATCCTGGCGCCTTCCATTGATACTCATTCCCGCTTGCTGTCAGGCGGCAATCTCCAGCGGGTCATTCTGGCGCGGGAAATCTCCGGCAGGCCCCAGGTGATCGTAGCTGTCCAGCCCACCCGCGGGCTGGACGTTGGCGCCATCGAAGGTGTGCAGCGTCTGCTGCTGGAGCAGCGTCAGGCAGGCGCAGCCATTCTGCTCATCTCGGAAGAACTGGAAGAGCTCTTCTCCCTGAGCGACCGGATAGCGGTCATCTACGAAGGAGAGATCATGGCGATACTGGAAGAACCAGATCAGGAGACCATTGGCCTGATGATGGCTGGACAGAGGGGAAGTGACTGATGGCTACGACTACCCAGAAGCCCAGCGCTGGACGGCGCTTCGCTCTGCCCTTCAGTTTCCAGTTTGAGCCTCGATTGAAGGTGCCACGGTGGTTGCCCCTCACGGTATCGGTGGGGGCCATCATCATAGCGCTCATTCTGGGGGCGCTTGCACTCCGTCTTTCTGGCCTGACCCATCCGTTCAGGGCCTATGCCACCATTGCCAAGGAGCTCTTCGGCAACTGGGGCGGCATTTCCGATGTCTTGGTCCAGGCGACCCCGCTGATCCTGCTGGGGCTGGCCTGCTCCGTGGCCTTCAGCATGAAGTTGTGGAACATTGGAGCTGAGGGGCAGTTCTTCATTGGCGCCTTCGCTGCTAGTGCCATTGTGCTCACTCCCGTGTTGCCCGCCGAAACCCCTGGATGGGTTTTCATCCCGGTGATGATGATCGCCGGCTTTGTCGGCGGCGCGCTGTGGGGTTTTGTCCCTGGCTATCTCAAGGCCAAGTTCAACGTCAACGAGGTAATCACCACGCTGATGATGAACTACATTGCCATTGAGTGGAACAACTTCTTCATCTTTGGCGTATGGAGCGAAGGGGGTTTCCAAATGAGTCCCCGGTTCCCCCGCACCGCCTGGCTGCCCCGACTGGCCGACTATGCCAAAGAGATCCCTCAATTCGGTGGCCTGACGCTGCACCTGGGCCTGCTTTTCGGGCCGATTGCGGCCGTGATGGTCTGGTGGGTACTCTACCGCAGCAAGTGGGGCTACGAGATTCGGCTTGCGGGTGACAACCCCAAAGCTGCCCGCTATGCTGGCACCAACATTGCCCGCAACATGGTGCTGGTGATGATGCTCTCTGGCGGGCTGGCTGGGTTGGCCGGCATGGCCCAGATCGGTGGCGTGGTTCGCCGACTGCAGGGAGCTATCTCTTCCGGTTATGGCTTCACCGGCATCATTATTGCCTGGCTATCCAAGCTCAACCCTCTCATCGTCGTCGCTGTTTCCATTCTCTTTGGCGCTCTGATCCTGGCTGGGCGCGAGATCGGACGATCTGGCATCTCTATGCTCGTTCAGGGGATCATCCTTTTCGCCCTCATTGCCAGTGAGTTCTTGCTGCGCAACTGTGTTCGGATAAAGCGCACGAGGGAGGCCTAACCATGGATTGGATCATTATTCTGCAGGCGGGGATTGGCACTGGGACGGTGTTGCTCTTCGCCACCGTTGGTGAGGTGCTAGCCGAGCGGTCTGGCATCCTGAACCTGGGACTGGAAGGGATGATGCTGATTGGCGCCATGTCTGGCTACAGCGTAGCGGTCAACTATGGCAATCCATGGCTGGGGCTGCTGATGGCGATGGTTGCGGCCGGTCTGCTTTCCCTGCTGCACGGCTTTGTCACCATCCACTTGCAGGCAGACCAGGTGGTTAGCGGTCTCTCACTGACCTTCCTGGGGACCGGCCTGAGCCTGGTGTTTGGCGAAGGCTTGAGCAAGGCGGGCGCCATCCCGCTGCTGCCCAAGGTCACCATTCCGGTTCTTTCCGCTATCCCCTACCTGGGCGACATTCTGTTCACAGATCAGAGCATCATGGTGTACATAGGCTATCTGCTGGCCCCTGCTGCCTGGTACTACATCAACTACACCCGGCCAGGCATGCACATGCGGGCGGTGGGCGAGTATCCGGCTGCAGCCGACACGATGGGGATCAACGTGAAGGGTGTGCGCTATCTCTACACCTGTGTTGGCGGCATGCTGGCCGGCCTGGCCGGCGCGACCATCAGCTTGGCCATCTCGCCCGGCTGGTTCAGCCACATGACCACCTCAGGCCAGGGGTGGATCGCCGTCGGCTTGACCATCTTCGCTCAGTGGAATCCGCTGCGAGCGGCGGCAGGCTCCTATGCTTTCGGCGCGCTGCGGCGGCTTATCCTGGACCTGCAAGGCCCTACCAAGCTACTGCTCTGGAAGAATCCCTTCTACTACAATCCCTATTGGGGCTTCTTCCTCAAGATGATCCCCTACGCCTTCACCATTGTGGTCCTGGTGATCGGCTCGCGCGAGGCCATGCGCAAGCGAATGGGGGCACCTGCCGCGTTGGGCGTGCCCTACATTCGCGGGCAGCGGGGAGTCTAGACAAGGCGCAGGCGTCCAGGGTATGGGCGACCGGCGGGTCGCCCCTCCCAACGAACAACACCCAGAAACAACCCAGAAACAACAATGAGACAGCAATGAGTGATCATATCCTGGGACTCAAGTGCACCATCTGCGGCGCGGAGTACGGCGTTGACGAAGTCGAGTACGTCTGCCCGAAGCACGGCGACGAGGGCATCCTCGACGTTATCTACGACTACGATC
>CAZPMV010000085.1:9049-11656 GCA_964587335.1 uncultured Anaerolineales bacterium | reverse complement strand
TCACAACAAGCTGACCGGATCCACGTCCACCCAGCAATTGGGCGGGAGCGGCAGACCACGAAGCAGCGGTGTCGGATCCGGTGCTCGCACCACCACCTGCCAGCGGGTACGGCCCCGATGAGTGGCGAAGAAGCAAGGCACAGGGCCGATGAGGCTCATGAGGCTCGCGTCGTTGTCGCTTTCGGTGATGCGCTCCTCCAGCATGTCCGCTGTGGCCTCCGCCGCCTCGCGACAACGAAGCGGGTTCTCGTCCACAGCCACCACCTTGGCCAGCCGTGCATAGGGCGGATAGCCCAACTGTCGCCGGTAGTTCGTCTCTTTCTCGTAGAAGGTTGCGTAGTCGTGGCGGGCCGCGGCGCGGATGGCGTAGTGCTCCGGCGTGTAGGTCTGCACGATGGCCTGCCCGCCTAGTATACCTCGCCCGGCCCGCCCGGCCACCTGCGTCAACAACTGGAAGGTCCGCTCGCCGGACCGGAAATCGGGCAGGTAGAGCGCCGTGTCGGCGGTGACCACGCCCACCAACGTGACCAACGGCAGGTCGAGCCCCTTGGCGATCATCTGCGTGCCGATGAGCACGTCCGCCTGGTGGCCGCTGAATTGCGACAGGATCACCTCATGGGCCCCCTTGTAGCGGGTCACATCCCAATCCCAGCGCAGCGTGCGCGCCCGCGGGAACATCCGCCTGACCTCCGCCTCCACCCGCTGCGTTCCCACGCCGAAGTGGCGGATTCGACGACTGTCACAAGCCGGGCAGCGTTCGGGCACGGGCTCCTGGCGGTTACAGTGATGGCAGACCAGCATGGGTTTCGGGTTTGAAGTTTCTGGTCCCGAGTCCTCCAGGTGATAGGTGAATGGAACGTCGCAGCGGGGGCAGCGCAGCACGTGGCCGCAATCGCGGCACATGACGAAGGTGGCTGCACCGCGACGGTTGAGGAAGAGGATGGCCTGTTGTCGGACGGCCAGCGTGCGGGCCAGCGCCTCCTGCAAGGCCCGACTGAAGATGCTGCGGTTGCCCACCCGCAGCTCATGCCGCAGGTCAACCACCTCCACCCTGGGTAGGTCCACGTAGCGGGCGTCCAGCAGGCCCGAGGCCAGCGGCTTATAGGCCGTATCCGACAGGCGATAGCGCGCCCGCTGCTCGTCCAGCCGTCGCCAGTGGCCCAGGATGCGCTGCGGCAGCTCCAGCAACTGGACTCGACCCTCCTCCGCGGCGTGATACGTCTCCAGCGACGGCGTGGCGCTTCCCAGGATCAACGGCGAACCGCTCAACCGACCCAGCTCAAAGGCCACCTTGCGGGCATGGTAGCGCACCAGCCGCCGGATCAGCAGATCGCTCTGTTTGTACGAATCGCTGTGCTCCTCGTCCATGACGATGAGCCCCAGCCGGGGCAGTGGCTGGAACAGCGCCGAGCGGGGGCCGATGACAATGTCGATCTTGCCCGCTCTGATGCGTCGCCAGGTATCGTAGCGCTCGCCGCGGGAAAGCTGGCTGTGGATCACTCCTGTTCGGCCGGGGAAACGGGCGGCGAAGCGCCGGATAGTCTGCGGCGTCAGCGAGATCTCCGGCACCAGGACGATGGCCTGCCGGCTGGCCGAGAGCGTGCGCGCGATGGCCCGCAGATAGATTTCCGTCTTGCCACTGCCGGTCACGCCGTGTAGCAGGTAGACTGGTACATCGGTAGATTGGTAGGTTGGTAGATTGGGGGACTCGGCGGCAGCAGCCCAATTCACCGATTTACCAGTTTCCCAGTTCTCCAATTGACCAATCCCCCGCTCAATCTCCGTCCACACCCGCGCTTGGTCCGGCGTCAGCTTCGGCGGCACGTCGGTCACAAACTCCCGACCGGCCAATGGATCGCGCCAGATTTCTTCCTTCTCGATGGCGATGAGTCCCGCCGCCGCCAGGTCGCGCAGCGTGTCCAGCGAGCAGCCGGTCTCGGCGTACACCCAGCCGATCCACTCGCTCACCGGCGCCCCTTCGCCCACCTCGTCGGTCAGCTCCAGCAGGGCCTCCAGCACCGCCTGGTGCTTGCTCGCTCCTCGCAACTCGACAACCCGCTCCGCCGTCTGCTCCGGCGACAGACGTAGCAGCACCTTGGACTCCTCCACCACCCGGCGCAGGTAGCCGCGGGATTCCAGCGCCTGCAAGGAAGCAATGCTCACGCCGTGCGCGGTGCGGAAGGATGCTTCTTCAACAGGATCGGCAACGTCCCGCAACGCGGCCAAGGCAGCGGCCTGCTTTGACGAACGGAGGAGTTCCTTCCCTAGCGTCTCGTCCACCACCTGGGGTGAGAGCAGCGGCACCAACAGCCGGCGGCGCGGCGTGATCTCCACCCAGCCCCGCTCGGCCAGCGCACGGATCGGCCCCTTCGTGCACTTCGCTGCCTCGCATACGGCAGAGAGCGTAGGCAATGGGTCTTCGCTGGCCACCAGCCAGCTCAGCACGTTGGCTTGCTTGGAACCATGTCCCAATGTTGGCAGAGCGCGGGCCACTTCCTCCGCATCGGCCAAGAGCCGCACGCGGCGGCCTATCTTGGGGCGCAGAGGCAGCCGCACGACCGCCTGACGGCGAGCCACCAGGCCGCGCCGCACCAGAGGCTCGATCAC
>CAZPMV010000085.1:0-8949 GCA_964587335.1 uncultured Anaerolineales bacterium | reverse complement strand
AGATGACCAGGCTGCAGCAGGCCGCGCAGAAACGAAGGCACGTCGTAGTGATACGTCCTGCCCAGCGGTGCACCAGTGTCGGAAGGAGCCTCTTCCACAGCCTTCAGTCGAGAAAGAGGATCGTTAACCACAACTTCAGCAAACATCTCACCTTCAGGGATCAGTGACCGGAGATCAGGACTCCTGATCACCGATCGCGATACAGGCCCTGATCTCGAATATAGGCCTCCACCACCGGCAATACCTGGTAGCGGATGGGCAGGCCCTGCCGCACCCGCTGCTGGACAACGTGCGAGGCAATCTCCAGTTCGAGCATGGGCAACTGAATGACCCGCTCCTGCACGCCCGGCAGAGCAGCCTCCAGTTGCTCCCAGTCCACCGTGTAGCCGTAGCGACTCAGCGCCACCAACTGGCAGCTAGTGATCAGCCGATCTGCCTGATGCCAGTTGGGCAGATCAGCGAGCGAATCGAGCCCCATCAGAAAGTAGAACTCCGTGCCTGGTGGATGGGCATCCTGCAGCAACCGCATCATGTCAATGGTGTAATGCGGCCCCGGGCGGTCGATATCCACCGTGGACAGCAGAAAGTGCGGGTTGTCGGCGATGGCCAATTCCACCATGCTCCGCCGATGGCAAGCGGATGAGAGCGGTTCTCCTCGCTTGTGTGGCGGGGCGCCCGCAGGCACCAAATAGACGCAGTCCAGCTTGAGAAGCGCCCAGGCTTCCTCGGCCAGGATCAGATGGCCGATGTGTGGCGGGTCGAAGGTCCCGCCCAGGATACCGATTCTCACCACTGCTCCCCCCATGTGAGTTCCACATCGCCGATGATGACCGTATCGCCCTCTTGCACGCCGCCCTCCTCCAGCGCCTGAGTGATGCCCATTGCTTCCAGGATGCGTTGGAAGCGCAACGCCGCCTCGTAGTAATCCCAGTTGGTCATCTTCATAACCCGCTCGATGCGCTTGCCGCGCACGCGCCAGTTGGGCCGACCAGCCGGTCGCCCCTCCCGCTCGACGGTGAATGCCGTTTCATCCTCCGGCAGCTCGAATATGACCACGTCTTCTTCTACTGCCGGTGGTGGCGGCAGCGCCTCCACAAGCCCCGCCACGCGGCGCATCAAGGCAGTCACCCCCTCACCGGTCACAGCCGAGATGGCCATCGGCTCCAGGTCCTTTCGCTGCAACGAGTGCTGCACCCGCGGCCACAGCTCCCGTACATCGGTCAAGTCCATCTTGTTCAACACCACGACCTGCGGCTTGTCTGCCAGGGCAGGGTTGAACAGTTGCAACTCCTGGTTGATGGCGTCGCGGTCGCCCAGCGGGTCGGGGCTGATGCCGTTGAGCAAGTGGATGAGCACGCGGCAACGCTCAACGTGGCGCAGGAAAGCGTGGCCCAGGCCGGCGCCGGTATGCGCCCCCTCAATCAGCCCTGGGATGTCGGCCAGCACGAAATCCCGATCATCCACCACAGTCACTCCCAGGTTAGGCACCAGCGTGGTGAATGGATAGTCGGCGATCTTGGGGCGAGCCGCGCTGACAGCCGCCAGCAGGGTTGATTTGCCGGCATTGGGCACGCCCACGATGCCCACGTCGGCGATGAGCTTCAGCTCCAGACGCAACCAGCGGCTTTCGCCAGGCGCGCCGTTTTCAGCGAGACGAGGAGCCTGGTTGGTGGAGGTGGCGAAGACGGCATTGCCCCGCCCGCCACGGCCGGCGTGGGCCACCACCGCCTGCTGTCCTGGCTCCGTCAGATCGGCGAGCAATTCACCACTATCGGCGTCGTAGACGACGGTGCCCGGTGGCACGGCGATCAGGCAATCCTCGCCACTTTTGCCTTGTTGGTTCTTGCCGCGGCCGTGATCACCTCGTCGCGCCCTGAAATGAATTCGTTTCTTGAAATTGATAAGCGTGTTCAGGTGCAGATCAACGATCACACTGACGTCGCCGCCCTTGCCGCCGTTGCCGCCGCTTGGCCCACCGAGAGGAACGTACTTCTCGCGGCGGAAGGCTACAACACCATTGCCGCCATCGCCCGCCCGCACGTGAATTCTGGCCTCGTCGAAGAACATGGCTTACCTCCCCCGTGGACATTATAGTGCATCTCCTCATGTACGTCAATACATCCGTCGCGGAAAGTCAGGAACAACGATTTCTTTCCCGCGAAGTCACGCCGTTTTGCCAGGCAGGTCAGGTTGTGCTATCATGGAGTGCACTGCACCTGATACGACGCAACGCACTTCAAGGATAAGAAGGAAGATGTCGGAATCGCCGCCACACGTCAAGCGAGTACAAGATCATCTGCCAGGCCTGGCCGTCTGCGCCGCGGTCTTCGCCGCCCTGATCGTCGCCGGCGCGCTGACTCTGCGTGTGTCGGCCGCAGGGCCAACGCCCGTGACGCCCACGCCCGTCCCCTTCGACGACATGTTGTCAGTGAGGCGCTGGGCGGCTCTGCAGCCCGAACTGGAGCGACTGCCCCGCCGTTGGATCATCACCCACACGATAGCCGAAGGCGACAGTATATGGAGCATTGCCTGCAGCTATGGGCTGGACGCCGACACGCTCCGCTGGTCCAATCCCGATCTGGCGCGCAATCCCGACTTGATCTCCCCAGGGCAGGAACTGGTCATCCTACCGCTGCCTGGGGTCTACCATACGGTGAAGGGCAACGACACGGTCGAAAGGCTAGCGCGGACGTATGGTGTCGAGCCAGAGGACATCACCAGCTACCACTTGAACCGGCTGAAACCGCCCTACCGCCTGGTGAAGGGGCGTAAGTTGGTCATACCCTATGGGCGTAAGACGGCGCACTGGCCCAAGCCAAGCCTGGCTCCCGACTACCCCTTCGCCTGGCCTGCTGCCGGCCCCATCACCCAAGGATATATACCCGGTCATGGAGCGATAGACGTCGCCGTCGCCTACGACTGCCCTGTTTACGCTGCACACACGGGCAGAGTCGTGCGCGTGGATTGGGATGATAGCGGGTACTGGGGCTTCTGGGTGGTGATTGACCACGGCAGCGGGCTGCGATCGTATTACGCCCACCTGAAGGGAGCCTCGGTGGCAGTTGGGCAATGGGTGGAGAGGGGCCAGGAAGTCGGGCGCATGGGCAGCACGGGCAATTCCACCGGCCCTCACGTCCATTTCGAGATTCGGCAAGATGGCGTGCGCCGCAATCCACTGAACTACTTGCCGCCGAACCCTTAGGAGGTACTCGGTTCATGCCTTGGCAGCCAATACTGGGCGGGTTGATGATCTTCGGGCTTCGTATCGTTGACGTTTCCATGGGCACGGTGCGCATGTTGATGATCGTGCGTGGCAGAAAGCTCCCGTCTGCACTGATCGGCTTTTTCCAGGTCTTGATCTTCATCCTGGCCATCAGCAAGGTCATCCGAGAAGTGGGCAACATATGGAACATCTTGGGCTACTGCGGCGGCTTCGCCGTAGGCACCATCGTGGGCATGGCTCTGGAGGACAAGCTGGCCCTTGGCTTTTCCATGGTGCGCATCATCTCCCAAACCAAGTGGCTGGAGATCACACAGACACTGCGCCACGGCGGCTTCGGAGCGACGGAGGTCATCGGCGAGGGTAGGGATGGCCCCGTGGGCATCATCTACAGCATGGTGCGGCGCAAGCAGGCGCCAGCGGTCATCGAATTGTGCGAGCAACTCGACCAGCAAGCGTTCATCACCGTTGAGGAGGCCGGCCGCGTCTATCGTGGCTACCTGGCCGGCGCGGTGAAGTGACGGCATCCACCTGACTGCGACTCGCTTTCCGACAGGAGGTTTTTCGGTTCATGTTTTGGCAACCCGTACTGGGCGGATTGATGATTTTCGCCTTCCGCCTGATTGACGTTTCCATGGGCACTATTCGCATGCTGTTGATCGTGCGCGGCCGGAAACTCACTGCCGCGCTGATCGGCTTCTTCGAGGTCATGATCTTCATTCTGGCCATCAGCAAGGTCATCCAAGAAGTGGGTAACTTCTGGAACGTCCTGGGCTACTGCGGCGGTTTCGCCACCGGCACCATTGTGGGCATGGCCTTGGAGGAGAGATTGGCCCTCGGTTTCTCCATGGTGCGCGTCATTTCCAAGACCAAGTGGTTGGAAATCACGCAAACCCTACGCCATGAAGGGTTCGGAGCAACCCAGATCATCGGCGAGGGCAAGAACGGCCCCGTAGGCATCATCTACAGCATGGTGCGGCGCAAGCAAGTGCCGGCGGTCATCGAGCTGTGCGAACAACTCGACCATCACGCCTTCATCACCGTGGAAGAGGCACGCCGGGTCTATCGCGGCTATCTCGCCAGGGCGGTGAAGTAGGGGCGGGTTTGAAACCCGCCCCTACTTCCCACGGCTGACACGTCTGCTGCCTTCACCCAAACGATCAATGCCACCCTTTTCAGCGCAGGTCCCCGCTGCAACGCCGCTCCTTGAGCAAGCCAAGCTGCCCCCGCACATCTCCTGTCAAGGATACGCGGGGGCGGTTGCGCGGAGACCCCTTTGCACCACCCGACTAAGCCGTCTTGCAGACGGCCTTTCTGATTCGAGGAGACCCCCGACGTGAACGTCAGGTCTGATTTGACAGCTCCTCCGTCCTATGATATACTGATCGCAATTGAGAAGCAGTTGCAATACGCCCCAAACGTACTGATATCGAATGGCAGAACCGGAATCTGAGGGCGTCCTTGTACCTTCTCTAACTCCTCCACATCCATCTCATCAGGAGACACACAATCATGCACCGAAACACTCATCACTCCCAGAACTTCTCTCTGAACGCACTTCAGCCACACGAGCGCGGCATTGTAACCAATCTGATCGGCGGCCGCGGCCTGCTGAGCCGTATGGCCACCATGGGCTTCACCCCCGGGGCCGAGGTGACAATGGTACAGAATTTCGGCCGCGGGCCGCTCATCGTTCTGATCCGGGATACCCGCGTGGCCCTGGGCCGGGGCGAGGCGAGCAAAATCCATATTCGGAGAGCAAGTGATGGTTGAGAGAACTTATACCGTGGCCCTGGCCGGGCAGCCCAACGTGGGCAAGTCCACCCTCTTCAACCTCTTGACAGGGATGAACCAGCACGTGGGCAACTGGCCGGGCAAAACGGTCGAGCAGAAAGTCGGCCACCTCACTCACAACGGCACCACCTACCGGCTGGTGGACCTGCCGGGCACCTACAGCCTGACAGCCAATTCCCTCGAGGAAATCATCGCCCGCGACTTCATCATCAAGGAGCGCCCCGACGTGGTCATCGTCCTGCTGGACGCGGCGACGCTGGAGCGCAACCTCTACCTGGTGGCGGAGCTGCTGCCACTGCCATCGCCGGTGATCGTGGCCCTCAATATGATGGACGTCGCCGAGCAGGAAGGTTTCAAGATCGAGCCGGAGGTGCTGGAGGCAGCGCTGGGGGTCAAGGTAGTGCCCATGATCGCCACCAAGAACATCGGCACCCGCGAGCTGGTGGCGGCGATTGACGAAGTGATACATAACACCGTCGAATACGCACCCAAACGGCCGGAGATCCGTTCGGACCACCAAGAGGTACTGGAGCAGATCGAAGCGCTCATCGCCGGCCACGTGCCGGAGCCATATGCCCAGGACTGGGCAGCACTCAAATTGCTGGAAGGGGACAAAGAGATCACTCGCATCTTGCAGGAGCAGATGAGCGAAGCGCAGTGGGAACTGGTCCACGAGGTGCTGCGCGACCACGATGATGCTCTGGTCGCCGTTGCCGGCGGGCGCTATGAGTGGATCGGGCGCATGATCCGCGCCGCCGTGACCCGCCCTAAAGCCGGGCAAATCGGCCTGACCGAACGGCTTGACCGCTGGGCGACCCACCCTTTCTGGGGGCTGGTGATACTGGCTGCTATCCTGGGATCGGCCTTCTGGCTGACCTATGCCATCGGTGCGCCCGTGCAAGATTGGCTGAACAGTGCCGTCGTAGGCGGTCTGGCCAGGCTGATGAGCAACCTGCTGGCAAGCGCACCATCGTGGCTGCAGGCTCTGGTGATAGACGGGGTAATCGGCGGTGTGGGCACAGTCATCACCTTCCTGCCCATCCTGGTCATCTTCTTCGCCATCCTGGCCTTGCTGGAGGACACGGGCTACATGGCTCGCGCCGCCTACGTGATGGATCGCTTCATGCACCTGATGGGGCTGCACGGCAAGTCCTTCCTGCCGCTTTTCCTGGGCTTCGGCTGCAACGTGCCTTCGGTGATGGGGGTGCGGGTGATCGAATCGCGCCGGGCGCGCCTGCTGACGACCATGTTGGCGCCGCTGATTCCCTGTGCGGCACGGATGACGGTAGTGGCCTTCCTGGCACCGGCTTTCTTCGGCAGAGCAGCCGCCCTGGTCTCCTGGGGATTGGTAGCTTTGAACCTCGTTGTGCTGGCTCTTGCTGGCGTGCTACTCAACCGCATCGCCTTCAAGGGAGCGCGGGCAGCCTTCATCATGGAACTGCCTCTGTACCACGTGCCTAACGGGCGTACGATCGGCCTGACCGTCTGGCAGCACGGCCTGGCCTTTCTCAGGAAGGCGGGAACGATCATCCTGGCCATTTCGGTGCTGGTGTGGGCCCTCTCGGTGTTGCCGGGCGGCGCCATCGAAAACAGCTTCCTGGCTCGCATCGGCCACTCGCTGGAACCGCTGGGCCGGCTGATGGGCTTCGACTGGCGGCTGATGGTGGCGCTGCTGGCCAGCTTCGTGGCCAAAGAGAACTCCATCGCCACGCTGGGCGTGCTGTTCGGCGCCAGCGAAGAGGCGGGGCTGGCGGAGTTGATGGCTGGCAGCTTCGCTGCGCCTGCAGGACTGGCCTTCCTGGCCGTGCAGATGCTCTTCATTCCCTGCGTGGCAGTCGTGGGGGTGATCCGGCAGGAGACGGGCTCCTGGTGGTGGACGCTGTTCAACGTGGCTTTTCTGCTGGTCATCTCGCTGCTGATGGGCGTGCTGGTCTATCACGTGGCAGGGTTGTTCTTCTGAGGGGAGCAAGGAGACCACGCGTGCTGATGGACTGAGCGGGAAGAAGGAAAAGGACGGAAACGAGGGAAATGAAGGGGACGCCACGGTGTTGAAGCGGTTGTTGCAGACGTTACAGGGTGGTGGGACACACACAGTAGCTGAACTGGCCCGCGAACTGGGAGTCAGCGAAGCGCTCGTGGACCTGATGATCGAGGACCTGGTTCGGATGGGGTACCTTGCGGTGGCGACCGGGAGTTGCGGTGGACGGTGTGCGGGATGTTCCCTGGCCAAGGCCTGCGCCATCGGCGGGTCGAGCCGCGTCTGGTCATTGACGGAGAAGGCTGCGCAAGAGATGCAGAACGCCGAAAGAGGCCACCGAGCGGGCCGATAGATGTGATGTAAGGGGAAGCATCGTGGACGAGTCTATCAGGAGGATTCTACACCAGGCAGGGAAGCGGGTGACGCCTCAGCGGGTGCTTATCCTGGAGGCCATCCTGGAGGGCGGAGGGCACCTGGACGCCGATGAGATCTATCGCCGCGCCAGGCAGAAAGCGCCTCGCCTGAGCCTCTCCACCGTTTACCGCACCATCAGCGTGCTCAAAGAGGCCGGGGTGATCGAGGAGTTGCACCTGGGCGAGGAGCACCATCACTACGAATTGAGGGGAGAGCAAGGTCACCATCACCTCATCTGCCAGGGCTGTGGTGAAGTCATCGAGTTCGAGTGCCCCTTTAGCCAGGAGTTACTGCGCGATTTGGGCGAGGAGCACGATTTCGAAATCACCGGGGTTCACTTGAGCCTGGCAGGCTACTGTGCCGCCTGCCACCGGCAAGGGGCTGGAAAAGCTGCGTGAAGGCGGCTGGTTCTCGTTTCGGGATGTGTTCCTGGATCGGCGCTATCTGTCCTGGCTCCCGCTCTCAACGTGTTGATCATTCGGGGGGACGCCCACCAGTTGCCTTTCGCCGATGCAATCCTGCGCAAGGTGAACTGCTCAGGGCGAGCAACTGGAGGCGCTGGGCTACACCGATTACGAATGGTCGCTGCCCGGTGGATGGTTCGGCTACACGTCGGCGCGCAAAATGGCAAGAAGAGGGAAACAGGATTGCTGACGGCGCACCGGCGTGTCACTTTGCCCTAGAATACCATTCCGAGAGAGAGAAGAGTGAGTTCAAGCCTGCAAGGAGAAAGCCCAATGCCAAAGAGAATCGGCATCCTGGGTGGCATGAGCCCGGAGTCAACGTCAGAGTACTACGAGCACATCACCCACACCTACACCGAGCGCTTCGGCGACTACGGCTACCCCGAAATCATCATCTACAGCGTCAGTTTCCAGCCCTACGTGGATTGGCCCAACGAGGATCGCTGGGACCTGGTGGCACAGGGCTTGAGCAAGGCAGCACAAAGTCTCGAGGCGGCAGGCGCTGATTTCATCATCATCGCCACCAACACCATGCATCTGGTCTTTGACCAGGTCCAGGCCAGCGTCAGCGTCCCCATGCTGAGTCTGCTCGATGCCGTCGGCGAGGCCATTCTGGGGCGGGGGATGGAGACTGTGGGATTGCTCGGCACCCAATTCACGATGGAGAAGACCTTCTACCGAGACAGGCTGGCTCGGAAGGGCATCACTGTCCTGGTGCCTGACGCCAGCGACCGCGAGGTGGTGAACGATGTCATCTACGATGAACTGGTTGCCGGCCAGGTGTGCGACGAGTCGCGGGCCAGATTCGTCGCTATCATCGAGAAACTGGCAGCACGCGGCGCGGAGGGAGTCATCCTGGGCTGCACCGAAATCCCCTTGTTGGTCAACGAAGCGGATGCAGGAATACCGCTGTTCGATACGACGGCCATCCACGCTGAGGCGGCGTTGAATTACGCCCTGTAGTGAGCAGTAGGATCGTTATCGGGGCTGGCCCTGTGGAATGGGTCTAACGACACCGCAGCAAGCATCAAGACTCCTTATTCCACAGGGCTGGCCCAAGAGCAGGCACCGCTAACCTG
>CAZPMV010000084.1:0-11810 GCA_964587335.1 uncultured Anaerolineales bacterium | reverse complement strand
GCACCGAAGGACGCATCCGCATGGGCAGGTACGACTTCCGTTGGTGGCAAGCCCAGCGGACTGATGGCAGGGTCATTGCCGTGGAGCGCCCCTTCCCCGGCCGCCACGATGGCAAGAGCGGAATGTACACCGCGGTCGAGGAACTCATCCATGCCGTGGAGACAGGTGGCGAGACGGCCTCCAACCTGGAAGATGGACGAACAGGGTTGGAGATCACCGTGGCGTTGCTCATGTCCGGCCAGCGAGGCGAGGTGGTCAAGCTGCCCATCACCGACACCTCGTTTGTGGCTGAGGCCATGTGGTAGGGGGATTGCGGCTCCACTGGCGAAGTTCTGCTGTGGACGATTCCGCACCGACAGGACACTGGCGACGAACGTGGAGCAGTGGCTCGGTGCGTGAATCATGGTAGTCGGGCAGCGCCATAGGATTGGGAAAGGAGGTGATACAATCGGACATATGTCATGTCGTGTATCGGCTGCCGATGACGTCTGAGAAGAACCGTCATCGGAGTGTTCGGACAACCATTGTCTATACCTAGCAAGGAGGAAAACCGATGAAGAAGTTGAGTTCGCTGCTTGTGCTCGTACTGGTGGCCTCGTTCGTGGCTGCCTGTCCGGCTCCCACTCCGCAGGTGATCGAGGTTCCCAAGGAGGTGGTAGTCGAGAAGAAGGTGGTCGAGACTGTCGAGGTGGTCAAGGAAGTGGCGGTGGAGAAGGTCGTCAAGGAGACCGTTGTCGTCGAGAAGATCGTCGAAGTTGAAAAGGAAGTAGAGAAGCTGGTCTTCGTGACGCCGACTCCAGAACCGATTCCTTCCGAACCGGTGCAGGGTGGCACTCTGCGCGTCACCTACTTCCAACCCTTCCACGGCCTGGATCCTCAGGCGATCGGCGGATCTACAGTTTGGGTTATCGGCCAGCAGGTCTGGGACACGCTGGTGGATTGGGATCCCGACCTGAACGTGGTGCCCAGCCTGGCGGAGAGCTGGGAGATCTCAGAGGATGCCAAGACCTTCACGTTCTACCTGCGCAAGGGAGTGTTGTTCAACAACGGCAAGGAGCTGAAAGCCGAGGACGTTGTCTACTCGCTGCAACGCTGTGCCAATCCTGAAGTCGGATTCAGCGCCAGCTATCTGAAGCAGATGGACACCGTCGAGGCGGTGGACGACTACACAGTCAAGATCACCCTCAGCGAGCCGTATGTCCCATTCCTGTTCATGTTAGGGTGGTTCAACTTCCCCATCTACCCGAAGGACCACGTGCCTTCGGACGAAGCAGGATGGATCGGCACCGGCCCCTTCACGATCGAGAGCTACATCCCCCAGGAGCAGGTGATCTTCGCCAAGAACCCCAACCACTGGCGTGAGGGGATGCCCTACCTGGATCGGATCGAGCTGAACGTGATTCGCGACGACCTGGCCAAGGTCGCAGCCCTGCTCTCCGACCAGAGCGATCTGATCTACTGGATCGCACCGCTGGCGGTCAAGAGCCTCGACGGCAACCCCGATCTCACGGCCTTCGTCGGCCCGGCCCAGATCCACAAAGGAATCGCCGTGAACACTTTCAAGGAACCCTTCGACGACCCGCTGGTGCGCGAGGCGTTCAACGTTGCGATCAACCGCAAGCAGATGTTCGAGGTCTGCCTGGAGGGATACGGCTCCTACATCCTGGGTGATGCGCAACTGCCAACGGCCTGGGCCTACTACGACAAGGAGTTTGTGCCTGCAGAGGGAGACCTCGATAAAGCCAAGGCACTGCTGGAGGAAGCTGGCTATCCAGACGGCTTCACCACCACCATCTGCACTTTCGGCACCAGTGGTGCTGACATCAAGGCAGCGCAGATCATCCAGGCCTCAGTGAAGGACATCGGCATTGACCTGCAGATCCAGAACGTTGATCCAGGCATGTGGGTGGAGAAGGTCTACGCCGGCGAGTGCGAACTGGCCTTCCAGGGCCTGCGGGGCTATCACCCTGACCAATATCTCCGCCAGACGGTGCACCCCACGGAGGCTAATGTCAAGCCCATGTGGGACAACCAGGCTATCGCCGACATGATCGAAGCAGCCGCCACGGAACTGGACCAGGACAAGCGGATGCAGATGTACTACGACTTGCAGGAGGCGTTGCACGCCCACGGCGAGGATACGTACACCGTCTTCCTGGAACTGTGGCGAGACACCCAGCGAGCTGTGCTGAGCAACCGTGTGCACGGCTTCTACAATGACGGCACTGGCACATTCCGCTCCTTAAAGCAAGTGTGGGTCGAGGAATAGCCAGTTCCCCTGATGGGTAGTCGGCCGAGCGATCTGCCGGCTGCCTGGTTCCGGCGGTGTCGTCCTCGCCGAGACAGCGGAGACGACACCGCCTTCCTTACCTGACCGTCATCTGTCTCCATTAGCAAAGGATTCCCGATGAGCAACTACCTGATCCGACGGGTGCTCCGGAGCGCACTGACCATCTTTGGCGTAGTGACTCTTACGTTCCTGGTCGTCCATCTGCTGCCCGGCGATGCTGTCGCCATCATGCTGATAGACGCACCCAGCGAATTCGCGGACGACCTGCGTCACGCTCTGGGGCTCGACCTTCCGATACACATCCAATACGTCCAGTGGCTGGTGCCTCTGGTGACTCGGTTGGACCTGGGGCAATCCATCACGCTGAAAGTGTCGGTCAGCAAGATGCTGGCCCAGCGCCTGCCGGTCACAATGGAACTGGCGCTCTTGGCCACTTTCCTCAGTATCGTCATCTCCCTGCCGTGGGGAATCCTGGCTGCTCGCCACCGTGGAAGCTGGTTGGACTACGCTGCTATGCAGTTCTCTCAGCTCGGTGCCGCAGTGCCCGCCTTCTGGATTGGCACCATGTTGATGATCGCCATGGCGGTGAAGTTACGACTTCTGCCCGCTGTTGGCTGGATCCCCTTCACTCAGAATCCTAGCAAGAACCTGCTGTACATGCTGATGCCTTCGCTGAGTGTCGCGCTGCCTCGTGCAGCCATTCTGACCCGCACCGTGCGTTCAGCCCTGTTGGAGGTGTTGAGTCAGGACTACATTACCGTGGCCTATGCCAAGGGGTTGCGGCGCAACACCGTCATGTGGCGCCACGCCTTGAAGAATGCGCTCATCCCCGTGCTCACCGTCGGCGGCGTGCAAATCGGGTATCTGCTAGGAGGTAGCATCATCATTGAAGATATCTTCCAGTTACCCGGGGTGGGCAAGCTGGCCGTGACAGCGCTGACCTGGCGCGATATACCGGTCATCCAGGGCTGCCTGATAGTCTACGCCGTCTTCTTCGTGAGCATCAACCTGGCTGTAGACATCCTGTACTCAGTGGCAGATCCGCGAATTTCCTACGACTGACGGGTCTGCAATCACAGCCATCGCATCATCAGACGAGAAAGACCACGTGAGGGATAGCGCATGAGTCTACGAGAATTCTGGCGGCGAGCGTCACGCGACAAGCTTTTCCTCGTCGGTGCAGTCATCGTGCTGACCCTCACACTGGCTGCCATCTTCGCCAACCTGGTATCCCCGTACGATCCCTACGAACAGCACCTCGACGAGCGGCTTGCCGTTCCGAGCAGCAAGTTCCTGCTGGGCAGCGATTGGGCGGGGCGGGATACTCTATCGCGCCTGATATATGGTACCCGGATCACTATCACCATCGCCGTCAGCGTGGTCGCGCTGGCAGGTCTTGCAGGGATCCTGTTGGGCTTGTTGGCCGGTTATTTCGGAGGGGGGCTTGACGCCCTGATCGTAGGCTTGGCCGACGTGATCTTTGCCTTTCCCTCGTTGGTTCTAGCCCTGGCAATCGCTGTGCTCCTCGGCGTTTCCACTCGCAACCTGATCCTGGCCTTGGCCATCCTGTATACTCCTACTATGACCCGCATCACTCGCAGCGCCGTCCTGACGGTCAAGGAGCGGGTCTATACCGAGGCTGCCGTGGCTGTGGGATGCCCTACGGCACGGGTTCTCTTCAGGCATATCTTGCCCAATGTGATGGCGCCGGTTACCGTGCAACTCACCGTCGGTTTTTCCTGGTGCATCCTCTCAGAGGCCGGCCTGACCTACCTGGGGTTTGGCGCCCAACCTCCCGATGCCTCCTGGGGCATGGTGCTGAGCGAGGGTCGTTCGACCTTTCTGATGTCGCCATGGGCGTCGTTATTCGCCGGCGTTTTCATTGGCATTGCCGTACTCGGTTTCAACTTCCTGGGTGATGGCCTGAGGGACATTCTGGATCCGACGCTGCGCCATCGCTGATCGCCCCATCCATAACTACACACCTGACGAAAGAGGAGAATTTCTACAGTGACAACTACCATCAAACGAACGTACCGAGCTGCCCTGATCGGCTGCGGGAATATGGGCAGCACCATCGAGGATGGCCTAGGCCCAGGCCGTATCCCCTTGCCCTACAGTCACGCGCCCTCGCTGAAGGCAGTCAACGAGATCGATTTCGTGGCCGCGGCGGACATCGACCCAGACCGCTTGCACGCTTTCGAGGCACGCTGGGAGGTGCCTGGCCTCTACCTGGACTATCAGGAGATGTTGGAGAAGGAACACCCAGAGCTGCTGGTCGTCGTGGGTCCCAGCTCTCTGCACGCCGAAATGGTCGTCGCGGCAGCCGAGGCTGGCGTCCGAGGCGTCTTCTGCGAAAAACCGCTCGCCACCAACCTGCGGGATGCGGACAGGATGCTCGCAGCCTGCGAAAAGCACGGTGTCAAGCTGTCGGTGAACCACACGCGGCGCTTTGATCCCTTCCACCAACAAGCTCGCGAACTGGTAGCCGGTGGGGCCATCGGCGAGCCGGTGAGCGCCGTAGCTACCTGGAGAGGCTGCATGATGTTCGCCGGAACCCATCTGTTTGACGTGGTCAACTTCCTCCTGGGAGACCCGGAGATCGAGTGGTTGGTGGGGGACCTGGACAGAGGGGCCGAAGACACATTCGACCCCGGTGGGAGCGCCTATGTCCGATACACAAACGGCGCCCACGCCTTCATGAACGCCGACGCCCGCAACGCGGTGCCGATTCAAGTGGATGTGATCGGCAGCGATGGCAAGATCGTTATTGGCAACTACAATCTGGAACTGTGGAAACGGAACAGCGAGAGCCGATTTAGAGAATTGATCCGACACCCCTTCCCTCAGTCTATGCACATGGAAGGGGTAGGGCCAACCGCTTTGAGAGAGCTGATCCACTGCGTGGAGACTGGCGTGGAGAGCATTTCCAATGGCCGGGTGGCGCGGGTCGCCCTGGCCTGCTGCCTGGCGGTTCATGACTCGGCCCGCCAAGGCAACCGTCTGATGCAGTTCCCGTACGCCAACCTCGACTTCGATGTGCCCTGCCGCTGAGATTGATCAATACACGAACAGGAGGCTCAAGTGATCATTGACGCTCACGCTCACGTCGGCCAGGGACGCTACAAGTCCCTGGCCCCACAGGAGTTGCTGCTGCAGATGGACGAGCATGGCATCGACCGTGCCGTCATCTGTCCGGTCGAAGAGCAGATCATTCTCCACAACCGGCAGGGAAACGACTTCCTCCTGGCACAGGTACGGAAGTATCCGACCCGATTCGTTGGCTTCGCCGTGGCCAACCCGTGGTACGGCGAAGCGGCCGTGCAGGAATTACAGCGGGCCTTGGGAGAGGGGCTGCGAGGACTCAAGCTCCACCCCACCTACCAGGGTTTCTCGATGAATGACCCCATCGCCTATCCCCTGGTGGACGTGGCCGCCCACCAGCAGGTGCCGGTCTACGTCCACACGGGGACGGCCCACTTCGGCGAGCCATTCAAGCTGGCTGAACTGGCGCGACGCTACCCGGAGGTCACTTTCATCATGGGCCATGCTGGGGCCAGCGATTTCTGGTATGACCTGCCCCGATGCCACCGCTTCGCGCCCAACATCCTGTTCGAGACCTCACGGAACGGCCCAGCCAACTACAACCACATGGCGCTGAACATCGGCACCGATCATCTGGTCTTCGGCTCCAATGCGCCGGAATCGACCTATCCGCTGGAGATGGCCAGCATCCGCGACGTGTTCACTGAGGCGGCTGACCAGGACAAGATCTTCGGGCTGAACATAGCCCGCGCGCTGGGGGAGGTATGATGATGATCATTGACGCGCACACTCACATGGGCCTCAATACCTACGCCGGCGAGTGGACCGGCAAAGGGGACTTGTCAGCCGCAGCTCGTTACGTCAAGATCATGGGCGACAGCGGCGTGAACAAGGGTTTCACCTTCACTTCCACCGGGTTTCGACAGGATCCACAGGAGGGCAACGATGCCCTGGCCCGCGCCCGCGACGCATACCCGGAGGTCATGATCCCCTGGGGCACTGTGGATCCCTACTGGGACGAGACAATATTGCGCAGCGAGATGCACCGCTGCGTCCAGGAACTGGGATTCGTCGGCTTCAAGTTCGTGCCCTGGGTACAGGGCTTCTCGATGATGGTGGCAGGCATGGGCATTGTGGCCGAGGAGTGCATTAGCATGAACGTGCCGGTGACCTTCCACGATGGCTCACCCCTCTACTGCACGGCACTGCAGATCGTGTACTACGCCCGTGCTTACCCTAAGCTGCTGGTACTTTCTGCTCACGGGGGTCTGCGCGAGGGATGGCGCGATATCATCGAACCGTGCAAGGAGCTGCCCAACTACTGGATCTGCCTCTCCGGCCCCACCCAACAGGGGATCCAGATGCTCTACGACGAACTGGGGCCGGATAAGCTGCTCTTCGGCTCCGACGGCGGCTCTATGCACCCGGCCGTGACGGCCAACTACCTCCGCCGCGTCCGAGCCCTCGATGCTCCCCAGGAGGACATTGACAAGATACTGGGGCTGAACGCTCTGCGGTTCCTGCAAACCAAGGAGCATCTGGCATGAGAATGAGAATATGAAAATACTCGTGCTTTGTCCGTTCGGAAGAACGGAGCCCCACGGTCGGGAGAACCTGGAAAAGATCGCCAGGCCGGGCACGGAGTTCGACTACGAATGCATCAAGGACGTGTTCCCTCTGCCCTACAACACGTTCCAGTACAACATGCTCAAATGCATCAACGCGGCAGTGGAACGGTGCATTCTGGCTGAGCAGCAAGGCTACGACGCCATCGTCAACTCATGCGTGAGCGATCCAGGGCTCTTTGAGATGCGTTCGGTTGTGGACATCCCGGTCACCGGCTGCTTCGAGTCGGCTACACACCTGGCAGCAACGATGGGAGCTGCCTGGTCGGTGGTCACGGTCGAAGAAGTCGTGGCCAAGAGGTTCGATAAGCTGCTGGTCGATTTCTACGGAGTCCGGCCAAGCATGGCATCCATCAGGCACATCAACATCAGGGCCAGCCAGCTCTATCCAGAAATCACTCCCACGGAAGAGGTGGCCAGAAGAGTGGTAGAGGTAAGCAAGAAGTGCATAGAGGAAGATGGTGCGGAGATCATCATCGCTGGCTGTACGATCATGTCGTCCCTGTTCACCCAGTACTTCAAAGAAGACCCAGTCGAGATCATCGGCGCACCTGTCATCGATCCCATGTTCACGGCATTCAAGTTCGCCGAAATGATGGTGGATCTTCAGAAGATGGCCGGATACCCCGCCGTGAGCAGGGTCGGGCTGTACCAGAAACAGCCCAAGAAGGAATTCGCTGAGTTGAGGCGCCACCTTTCCACGCACACCTGCCCCGAGCATTTCTACATCAAGCAGGACTTGTGACCACGTGTCAGTGAATGTCATTTAGTTAAGCGTAGTTTAGCCCCTTGTGGGCGTCTTGTGGGCGTCTTGGGGCAACAAAAACGGGCACAAGGCCCTATGCTACAACCTTGACTGAGGAGGTTCTCCCTTTGCCAGCTCGCACCCAAGTAGATCCTATCAGATTCGAGGTCATTCGCAACGGACTGGTCGAAGCAACAGAGGAGATGGCAGCCGCCCTTCGCCACAGCGCCTACTCCACCAACATCAAGACCAGGGCTGACTTCTCCTGCGCCTTCTTCGACCGCCAGTTGCAGAACGTGGCCCAGGCCTTCGCCCAACCCGTCCATCTGGGCTCACTTGTCCAGCTCGTCCCCCCGGTGGTCAGGGAATACGGGCCCGAGAACCTGGGGCCCGGCGACGTCATCGTGTCCAACGACCCTTATCGCGGCGGTGTGCACCTCAACGACATCACCTTTATCTCACCCGTGTACCACGACAACGAGCTGTTCGGCTACGTGGCCAACGTGGCCCACCATGTGGATGTGGGCGGTGGAGCACCGGCCAGCGTCGGCGCCTTCCGTGAGGTGTACCAGGAAGGGGTGATCATCCCCCCTGTGAAACTGGTGCGGGGCGGTCAGATCGTCCCCGACATCTTCCGGCTGCTGCTAGCACAGATCCGTTCGCAGCGCGAGACAGCAGGAGACTTCCGAGCGCAGGTCGCAGCCAACAACACCGGCGTGCGCCGCCTGGGTGAGCTCCTGGACCGGATGGGCCCGGAGTCGCTTGCCTTCTACATCAGCGAACTGATCGCCTACACCGAGAACCGCACGCGGGCCGAGGTGGCCAAGCTTCCCCTAGGCGTTTTCACCGCCGACGGCTACGTGGACAACGACGGCTTCAGCGACCAACCTGTACACCTGGTGGCGAAGGTAGTGATCGACGACAAGGGCGTTCTCTTCGATCTCACTGGCTCCGATGTCCAGCGGAGAGCGCCGGTGAACTCCACCTACGCGCAGACTTACTCTGCTTGCGCCTACGCTCTCAAGTGCCTCACGGACCCTGATGTGCCGGTGAACGCTGGTTTCTATCGTCTGGTGCGCATAGTCGCCCCCGAGGGCACGGTGGTCAACTGCACGTCCCCCGCTCCCGTTGTAGGCGGCTGGGAGACTCAGATGCGTCTCACCGACGTGATCTTCAAGGCCCTGGCGCCCGCCCTTCCGGACCGCATCCCCGCCGGCACCAAAGGCATGATCTGCCACGCTGGCTTCGGCGGCATAGACCCACGCACGGGAGAGTACTACTGCTTCCTGGAGACGCTGGCCGGCGGCTACGGTGCGCGGGCCGCCAGCGACGGCCCCGATGCCGTGCAGACCCATGGGCAGAACACAGAGAACGCGCCGATTGAGGAGACCGAGATCAGCTATCCGGTGCGCATCACCCGCTACGAACTGGTGGAGGATTCCGAAGGAGCGGGGAGGTATCGTGGCGGATTGGGGCTGCGTCGCGACTACCTCTTCCCCGACTCCGAGACCTCCTTCACCATCTTGTCCGACCGCGACCGCTGGGGTCCGTGGGGCCTGGATGGCGGACTTGCTGGGCGCAAGGCCAGCTACATACTCAATCCCGACAGCGAAGCGGTCAAGCTGGGCTCCAAGGTGACGATTGAACTCAAGCCGGGCGATGTGGTGAGCTACCGCACCTGCGGTGGAGGAGGGCACGGTCCGCCCGAGAAACGGGATGCACGGTTGGTCCTGCGCGACGTGCGTGATGCTAAGGTATCATTGGAGCGAGCGCGCCACGTCTACAGGGTGAGCATCGACCCCGAATCGTGGTGTGTGAACGTAGACGAGACCGCCAGGTTGCGAGGCAAGGATTGACGCACGCATACATGAAAGCGCAGACCGACCCCATCAAGTTCGAGGTGGTGCGAAACGCCCTGGTGGCAGCGACGCAAGAGATGTCGGTGGCCCTGCGACGCAGCGCGTACTCGACCAACATCAAGACACGCACCGACTACTCCTGCGCCTTTTTCGACCACCAACTGCGCACAGTAGCACAGGCCTTTGACCAACCCGTCCACCTGGGCTCGCTGTCGGAGTTTGTGCCGCGTGTGGTCCGGGAATATGGGCCCCACAATCTGGGTCCCGGTGACGCCATACTGGCCAACGACCCCTACTTGGGCGGCGTCCATCTCAACGACATCACACTGGTCTCCCCTGTCTACTACCACGGCGAACTGTTCGGGTACGTGGCCAACCTGGCACATCATGTGGATGTAGGCGGCGGCGCAGCGGGCAGCATCGGCGCCTTCCGCGAGGTCTACCAGGAAGGAGTCATTATCCCCCCTGTGAGGTTTGTGCAGGGCGGGGAGATCGTGTCCGACGTCTTCCGGCTGGTATTGGCCCAGATCCGTTCCAAGCGGGAAACGGCTGGCGACTTTCGGGCGCAGATCGCGGCCAACAACACCGGCGTGCGCCGGCTGAACGGGCTGCTCGACCGGATAGGACCAGAAACGGTGGCTTTCTACACCGACGAGTTGATGGTGTACACGGAACAGCGCGCTCGCGCCGACCTGTCGCGGCTTCCGCGGGGGGTCTTCACGGCCGACGGCGTCGTAGACAGCGACGGTTTCAGCGACGAGCCTGTGCACTTGGTGGTACGGATAGTGGCAGACGACGACGGGATACTCTTCGACCTGACCGGCTGTGACCCGCAGCGGAACGCCCCGGTCAACTCCACGTACAGCCAAACCTTCTCCGCCTGTGCTTACGTGCTCAAGTGCTTGATGTCGCCAGACGTGCCGGTGAATGCCGGCTTCTACAACCTTGTGCGCTTGGTGGCCCCGCCCGGTACTGTCGTGAACTGCACCTACCCCGCTCCGGTCGTCGGCGGATGGGAGACCCATGCGCGCCTCACTGAGGTGGCTCTGAAAGCGCTAGCGGCGGCTATCCCCGATCGCGTCCCGGCCGGCAGCAAGGGCATGATGGCTCAGGTGGCCTTCGGTGGTGTTGATCCCCGTAGCAACGAACTATATGCCTTCTACGAGGCCATCGCCGGTGGCTACGGTGCTCGGGCCACGAGGGATGGACCGGATGCAGTGCAGGCACACGGCCAGAACACACAGAATGCACCCGTCGAGGAGATCGAGCTGAACTATCCCCTGCGCATTGCCCGCTACGAGCTGGAAGAGAACTCAGAGGGGCCGGGCCGGTATCGCGGCGGGCTGGGACTGCGCCGCGACTACCTGTTCCCAGATCACGAAGTTTCGTTCTCCATTCTCTCCGACCGCGACCGTTGGGGGCCAGGGGGCCTGTTCGGCGGCGTGGAGGGACGCAAGGCTCGCTACGTGCTGAATCCCAATGGAGAGGCTGTGGAGCTGGGTTCCAAGATGACGGTCGATCTCAAACCCGGTGACGTGGTCAGCTTCCGTACCTGCGGTGGCGGAGGATACGGCCCACCAGCGGAGCGCCATCCACAGCGGGTGCTGCGAGACGTGCGCAGCGGCAAGGTGAGCCTGCTGCGCGCCAGGGAGGTGTATCGCGTGGCCATTGACAGGCAGTCGTGGACCGTAGACGAGGCAGAGACGGCGAAGCTGCGAGCAAGCGCAAGCCAGTAGTCCATCATCTACCAGGAACTTACCGTACATCCTGAGGTTAAGCACAGAATCATGGCATACAGATTAGGAATAGACATCGGTGGCACCTTCACCGACGCCACCCTCATAGACGAGACCACCGGGGACGTTCGCGTCGGCAAGGTCCCTTCCACCCCCGCAGACCCCTCCGTTGGCTTCTTGGAGGCTGTCGGGCGCATGCTGCATCAGGCCGGCCTGGCCCCGGAGGATGTGGCCTACGTCGTACACGGTACCACCGTGGCCACAAATGCGATCATCGAAGGGAAGATCGCCCGCACCGGCTTCATCACTACGGATGGCTTCCGGGACATGCTGGAGATCGCCCGCCAAACACGGCCAACGCTCTACGACTTGCAGTTTGAAAAGCCTCCTCCGCTGGTCCCTCGCTACCTCTGCTTCGGCATACCCGAACGGCTGGATGCTCGGGGCAACGTGCTTTTCCCGCTCGACGAGGCCGCCGTGCAGCGGCCAGCCGAGCAGTTGCGTCAGGAG